>CAMJXZ010000111.1 GCA_946409855.1 uncultured Clostridia bacterium
GTTCTCGGCGTTGCCCGTGTAGCCGTGGAGGAGGAAGAGGGTGCGCATGGGCTGTTCCGCAGCGCTTTCCGGAGATTCCGGCGGGCGGTCGTTGGGCAGGAACATTTCAAAGGACGTCTGCCGGTGCAGCGCGCCGGAATAATATTCGATCCTGAAATAGGCCATGATCATTCTCCTTCCCTGTAAATCCTGACCGTCACGCCCTGTTCCGCCAGGGTGACCGACGCGGACAGGCGGGCGGTCTCCCACGCCTTCAAAAGCGGGCTGTCCGTAACCAGCCGCGGGCGGAACCCGTCTTCCCAGCTGCCCTGATTTTCAATAAAGATCCGGCAGCGCTCCCCGGCCGCGTCCGTCCCTTCCAGCATGTAGCGGGCGGACAAAACCGCCTTGCCGTCTTTGGCGACGGTCTGCGTATCCACCCCCGGGCCGATCACGCGGCCGCGGAAAAGCGGCCCCTCCGCTTCCCCGTCAAAGGGGATCATCACGATGTCCCGCGTTTGGCCCCGTACGCTGATCGCCTCCCGGCAGATCACCCGGATTTCCGTCAGCAGTTCCCGCACGGCCTGTCCCGCCTTTCCTTTTTTGCCGTTCCGTCCGCCCTCGCGGCGCCGGAACGTCCGGTTTCCCGGACTGTTTTCCTTTCTATTATAGCAAACCGACCGGCATACCGCAAGGAGATTTGCCTTTTTGCGGGAAAGTCCGAGAAACCCTGAAGGCAATGTCTTGTCTTTTTCCGTAATTCGGTTATAATGAGTATGGATACGGGAGGGATCCTTTTTCCTCCCGTTCAGACGCCAGATTCCATTTTCCGGACAGGAGCGGCCTCATTCACCGGAGGCGGGATAAAAAGCCATGAAATTTCTGAACAGCCGTCTGGACAGCCTGCTGACCACCAGTCAGTTCACCTATCCTGACCTGCGCCGGATGTTCGTCACCCTGACGCTGGATCAGTTCTTTATCTGTTTCATCAGCATCATCTCCACGGCCCTCGTTTCTTCCGTCGGGGAGGCGGCCATCGCGGCCGTCTCCATGGTAGGCACCATCAACAGCATGGTCTCCCTGGTGTTCATGTCCCTGGCCACCGGCGGGTCCATCGTGGTGGCCCGCGCCAAGGGAAAAGGGGACATTCAGGAGATCCGCCGCGCCATCGGCCAGTGCGTCAGCCTCTCCGCGCTGGTGGCCGTCGTCCTGAGCCTGAGCCTGATCGCCCTGTCGGAACCGCTGGTCCGGCTCATCTATCCGAACGTGGAGCCGCTGCTGGTCACCTACGCGGTGGAATACATGCGGCTGATGGCGATTTCCTTTATCCCGTTTTCCATCTTCAACGCCGTATTCAACATCTTCCGAAGCCTGGGCGATACCCGGTCCAGCCTGCTGCTGACCATCGTGATCAACGTATCCCACCTGATCCTGAGCCTGCTGTTCATCAACGGCCTGCGCATGGGCGTGACCGGGTCCGGCCTTTCCTATATCACCGCGCGGACGCTCGGCATGATCCTGGCCGTTTACTGGCTGATGCGACACAGCGGGTATTACATCCACTTCCGTTCGTTTTTCCGCTTTGATCCGAAAATCACCAGGGTCATTTTCTCCCTGGGGATGCCGCTGACGGTTGAATCCCTGCTGACCCAGGGCGGCATGCTGATGGTGCAGATCTATCTGGCGCGCCTCACCACCACCGACCTGGCGGCCCACGCCGTATCCAATTCGATGCTGAACCTGTTCCTGACCAGCGCCAACGCGTTGAACGCCCTGACCAGCACGGTGTGCGGCCAGTGCTACGGCGCCGGGCATTACGACCTGACCCGGCATTACTGCAGCGCCATCATCCGCGTAGGGCGCTTTATCCTGCTGGGGACGGTGCTGGTCCTGCTGCCCTTTACGCCACTGCTGCTCCGGCTATATCACGCCTCAGAGCAGGGGCTTTCGATCATCTACACCGCGCTGGGCATCGCGCTGGCCGGGCTGCCGCTTTTCTGGGCGGACGGGAACATCCCCGCCATGGTGCTCCGGACGGCGGGCGACGCTTCCTTTACCGGCCTGGTCTCCGTCCTGGCCCTGCTGCTTGGCCGGTGCGCGCTGGGCTATGTTCTGACCATTCCCGCGGGGCTGGGCGTCCCCGGGATCTGGATCGCCCTTGTCTTTGAATGGCTCATCCGGGGCATCGCCCTGCGCGTCCGCTTTCACGGCGACCGGTGGCTGCATCAGGCGCCGGCGTAACCGGTCTCTTTCTTTCATGGTTTTCTGGCCTGCCGCTTTTTCCGGCAGGCTTTTCCTTTCCATCTTTTTTCAAGCATCCGGGGATATGATGGCTTTGCAACCAGGAAAGGAAGGTGCGAACCATGAAAACATTTACAAGATTCCTGATCGTTTCCCTGATGCTCTGTCTGCTGATCGTTCCCGCAATCCCTCAGGGAATCGCCGAAGCCGGTTCCCCCGTTTACAGCGCGGCGGACCTGTTCACCGAGCGCGACCTGACCCAAACCGCGGATCTTAAAGGCGCTTCCGTCCTGACCGTTTCGGACGGGCAGGCGCTCCGCGTCACCGCGTCCGGCGTGTATGTGCTGAAAGGGACCGCCGCCGAAGCCACCGTATATGTGGAAGCCGGGAAGGACGACAAGGTGCAGCTGGTGCTGGACGGCCTGAATGTCGTCAACACCTCTTCTCCCGTGATCTGTATCAAATCAGCCGACAAAGTATGGATCACCACCCAGGCGGACAGCAGCCTGTCCGTCACCGGCGCTTTCGCGTCCGACGGGAGCGAACAGCCGAACGGCGTCCTCTATTCCAAAGAAGACCTGATCCTGAACGGCACCGCTTCCCTGACCGTTTCTTCTTCGCACAACGGCGTCACCGCCAAGGACGACCTCAAAATCACCGGCGGTACCTATCAGATCACGGCGGCAAAGAAAGCGCTGGACGCCAACGACTCCATTCGCGTCGCGGGCGGCACCCTGAGCCTGACTGCCGGAACGGACGGCCTGCACGCGGAAAATAACGATGACGACGCCAAAGGGTACATCTATATCGGCGGCGGCAGCCTGAATATCCAGGCCGGCGACGACGGCATCCACACGAACTCCGTGGTGCAGATCGACGGCGGCACCGTTTCCGTCCGGGCCGCGGAGGGCATCGAGGGCACCTATGTCCAGCTGAACGGCGGCACGATCAGCGTGCAGGCCTCCGACGACGGGATCAACGCAGGTTATAAATCCTCCGCCTATTCGCCCCTGATCGAGATCAACGACGGCGATATCACCGTCGTCGTGGGCGCCGGGGATACGGACGGCATCGATTCCAACGGCAGCATCATCGTCAACGGCGGCGTCATCCGGGTCACCGGGAACAGCACCTTTGACTGCGACGGATATGCCCAGTACAACGGCGGGACCATCATCGTCAACGGCCAGGAGGTCGCCTATATCCCCAACCAGATGATGGGCGGGCGAGGCGGCCGCGGCGGCAGAGGCGGCTTCGGCCAGGAAATGCCGGGCGCTGATGATCCCTGGGGTGATGGCACCCAGCAGGGCTGGGGCTACGGCAATCCGGGCGGCCGGGGCGGCAGGCGCGGACGGTGATCCGGCCCGGCTCATCCGGTCATCCCTGAAAAAAGTAATACGGCCCTGACCGCCGAACCTCATCAAAAGGGCCGCCGCATCGATACGGATGCGGCGGCCCGGTTTATGCTGTTCAGAATGGATTACTTCTTGGTTTTGCGTTCCGGCGCGTGGGTGTAGGCGTACTGGATCGCCTGCTGATGGTAGGCGTCCACATCGCCGGTGCGGTGCACGCGGGAGTTCACAAAGTGCACGCAGAACTGGCCGGAGAAGTTGTTGTCCGGGATGGAGTCGCCGTCCGGATAGTTGTGCGGCACGCCGTACATGGAGGCGGCGTAGGTATGGCCGCCGACGGTCACCCACAGCGGGCGGCGCTGCCAGTGCTTGTTGGACAGGATGTCTTCCGTGCTGGACACGCCGTAGATCTGGCACATGACCGCGGAATCGGCCGCGGTGAGGGGTTCAACGTCCGCGTGATAGCCGCCGCCCAGGCGCCTGGCGCGGAAGGACAGGCCGGTGTACACATCGGTGATCACCGCCACGGTCCCCTTGGTCCACACGTGCTGGATGGTGCCGGTGTACCAGTTGGACTTTTCCACCGGGTAGAGGGTGGCGTCGTAGCTCTTGGTGCCGTACAGGGCGGACTGGGTCATCTGGCCCGCGATGCCGTCGGCGGTCAGGCTGTGGTCCATCTGGAAGGTGATCACGGCCTGCATGGTCGCGGTGGTGTACTCTCCGGTCACATCTTCGGCGCTCAGATATCCCTGTTCAAACAGCGCCTGCTGCAGCTGCGTCACGCTTTCTCCGGTGGAACCCTGGCGAAGCGTCGAATAGGTGACGTACGGAGCGAGCCCGCTTTCGGGATCTTCCGCCTCGGGCACGATGACGCCGCCGTCCAGGGAGTAGTCGGTGTAGTCTTCCTGCTGATTGAACTGCTGGTCCCACTCCTCGTTGGTCAGCACATGCAGCATATCGGAACGGACATAGCCGGTCTGCATGGCGTATTCCACCAGGTACCAGGTGTAGGCAGCGCCGTCGCTGTCCGCCACAGGGCCGCTCATCAGCTGGATGTAGGTGCCGGAGATCCGGATCACGGTCGTGGAGGACATGGACGGGGATTTGCGGACCAGGACGCTGTCTTCCAGCGTATAGGCGGTATCCGTCTCATTCGCGGCGGGGGCAGCGGGAACAGCAGCGGCGGGGGCGGCGGGCGCCGGTTCGGGCGTCGCCGTTTCCGCGGCGGGGGCTTCCCAGTCGTCCAGGTCGTCCGCGTAGACGGGCTGCTCTTCTTCCTGCGGGGTCAGGACGGTGCTTTCCTGCTCGTAGTCCGTCCCGAAGGTGGCTTTCCACATGTCCTCGGTCATCAGGTGGATCAGGTCGCCGCGGACATAGCCGGTCACGTTGTTGTACTGCACCTGGTACCAGGCGTAATTCGCGCCGCTTTCATCCAGCATGGCGTCGCTCAGCACCGTCAGATACGTATGCTCCAGCCCGACAATGCCCACGCTGGGGGCCTGCACGTTGGGCGCGGAGCGCAGATAGACGCGGTCTCTCGTCGTAAAGGCGACGTCGATCGGAGCAGAATCGTCGTTTTCGGGAATCACGATATCGGGCGTCCTGGGCGTTTCATCCGAGCCGGCAGGCGCGACACCGTTCTCCACATAGATGCCGTTCAGTTCCTCTTCGGTGTAGATGTGCAGCATGTCGCCGCGCACCCAGCCGTTGTACGTGCCGTATTCGATCAGATACCAGTCGTCCTTGCCGTTGTCATCCTTGCGGGTATCGCCCAGCAGCGTCACGAAGGTATCGGATTTTTCGATCCTGGTGACGGCGACCGACATGGTGGAAGGATCCTTGCGGACCAGCACCCGGTTCTTGACGGTATAGGCCAGATTGCTCGTGGGCGCGGCCGCTTCATCCGCCGTCTGTTCCGCCGTTTCCGGCTGGACGATGGTCTGTTCTTCAGGCAGCAGATTGCTGGTCTGCCACATGGCGTATTCCTCGTTGGTCAGGACCTTCACGTACTGGCTCATCACGAAGGCCGTCATGTCATGATAATCGACGCGGTACCAGGTATCGCCGCTGACCTCGATCTGATCCTCCCAGCGGAGCACGTCGCCTTCCTCCAGCTTGCCCAGGGACCGGGCGGTGGTCGCCGCCGCGGCGCGGACGTTGACGGAGCGGAAAACGCACATCAGATAGCCGGATTTTTCAAGATCGGTCTGGCTGGGCAGGATGCCGCGGACCTGATAGTTGTTCAGCTGGTTGCGGCTGAGCATCATGCACGTATCGCCGCGCAGGTAGCCTTCGATGCCGTTCACGATCACCGGGTACCAGGTATAGCCGTCGTTGGTATAGGGGCTGGCCCACATTTGGAGGACTTCCCCCTGCTTGGCATGGCCGGAAGCGTTCGCGCTGCGCTGCGGCTCCAGGCGGACGTTGACCATATCGGTCACCACATAGACATAAGGGACCTTGGCGGTCAGGGAGAAGTCGATCTCCACCATGTCCATGCTGACGTAGCCGGTGATGCCGCCGTAGATGGTGGCGTAAAAATAGCCGTCCTGGCCCAGCACCACCAGTTCGGATTCATCCGGGATCCGCGCCGCGACAGCGCCGTCCATGCTGGGCGTCGCTTTCATTTCCAGCGGAGCGCCGCCCGTTTTGACGGTGACGCAGTAAACGATTTCTTCCTGGGCTGCCGGATCCTCTCCGGCGGGCTCCGCCGGCTTATCTTCCGCCGCGGGCGCTTCTTCGGCCGCGGCCTGCGGCAGTTCTTCCTCCGCCTGCTGAGTCACGACCTCCAGATAATCCGCCAGCACGTAGCCGGTGACATCTTCATACATGACCATCGCCCAGGTGGGATCGGCGTCCAGCAGGTACACTTCGGTGCCGTTGGGCAGATACACCAGCGCGCGCGCTTTGGTGCTCTTGTCCTCCCGCAGGGTCAGCGTGCCGCCCTGGGGCGTATTCACCCTGGCGATCACCGGGTCGACCGTTTCTTCAAAATCGACATCCAGCGTGCTCAGGACCCAGTCTTCCGTTTCCTGATCGGCCTGAGCGGCGGCCTGAGGCTCTTCCTCTTCGGCCTGGGGCGCGGTTTCCAGCACCGTATATTCATCCGGGCTGATCAGAATGACTTCGTCCGGCTGCTCTTCTTCCGCCGCGGCCGCTTCGTAAAGCCAGGCGTCCTCTTCGGCGGGCGCTTCATCCCCCGTATCCGCCGGCTCAGCCTCGTAGGCCGGGTAGACCGGTTCCGTGCCGGCCGCCGCCAGATAGGCGTCGATCTCCCCTTGGGAGGCGGCGCGGGTATAATCTCTGGCGATAAAGCCGAAGTCCGCCTGGTAAAGGACGTAATACCAGCCGTTTTCCGACTCAAGGACCGGCAGCACTGTCCCCTCCGGCAGGGAATAAAGCACCTCCGCCGTGCTGTAGGGCGTTTCCCGCAGGCTGACGCCGCCGATCGTCGTGACCACATAGCTCTCCGCTACCGGCTCCGCAAAGGCCGGCAGAATGCCGGTCAGGGCGATGAGCAGCGCCAGAACCAGCGCATGCAGGCGGATATTCCTCTTGTGAGACTGCATCATAATCAGCACCTCATTTTACAAGTTGATCCGAAAGAAATGGCCTTCCGGCGCCGGATACTCCGTTTCCCGCCGATGCCTATACTTCTTCTCCTGCATTATATTACAGCTTTGTTACAAAGTCAATTCATACTTTTTCAAATTGTTAAATTTTTACGAACTTGCTTCATAATTATTTTAATCTTTTTCCATAATACTGCGTCATGATCCGGGCAAACAGCTTTTTGGGCAGGAGACGGTGCAGCAGCACCGCCAGCTTCTGGTCCGGGCTCGCGATCAGCAGCCGGGCCGGGAGGCGTTTCCTGTTCAGCGCCCGGGCGATTTTCCGGCCCAGCACGTCCGGATCGCTGCCGTTGGTTTCGTCGTGGTCGATCCGGGCGACGGTCTTTTGGTAATCCTCATAATAGGGGTTTGCCGGGTCGTCCGTGGCGGCATGGCGGCGGTATTTGGCGGAGCCGCTCCGGTGATCCCCAGGCTCCACCACGCAGACGGAAATGCCGAAGGGGGACGTCTCCATCCGCAGCGCCTCCGCAAACCCTTCGACCGCGTGCTTGCTGGCGGTATACGCCCCCTGATAAGGCACCGCCAGCAGGCCGTTGACAGAAGAAAACAGCACGATCTTTCCCCCGCCGTTCGCCCGCATCAGGGGCAGCGCCCTTTTGATCATCAGCGCCTGGCCGTAAAAATTCGTCTCCATGACGTCCCTGAGCTCCGCCGCGGAATAATCCTCACAGGCGCCCAGCACCAGGACGCCGGCGCAGCAGCACAGAACGTCCGGCGGCCCGTAGAGGGAAAGCGCCTGCTTCACAAAGCGGTCCATGGACGCTTCGTCCCGGACGTCCAGATACAGCCGGTATCCGTTTTCCGCTTCTCCTTCCTTCTCCCGGTAGGACCTGGCCCCGGCCACCACCGTCATGCCCGCCTGCGTCAGCTGACAGGCCGTATGCAGCCCCAGCCCGCTGGAAGCGCCGCTCACCCATACGATCATATCGTTCACCTCGCTGTTTTGCTCTTTTCAGTATAGCCGAACCTGTGCTATAATGCAAGCATGCAGATCCAAAAAGGAGGGATGATGCGGATGGCATCCTGCACGCTTTACCCCGGCAAGGAAAAACGGGTCCTGGAGGGGCACCCCTGGGTATTCCGCAGCGATATCCGCAAGGCGGACCAGGACGCCCTGCCCGGCTGCGTGGTCCGCGTGTACGCCGGCAACGGCCGTTTTCTCGGGCAGGCGTTCTACAACCCCAGCTCCCAGATCACCCTGCGGTTCCTGACCCACGGCAAAGCACCGGTCGACGGCACTTTTTTCCGGGAGCGCGTCTTCCGGGCGGTGGATTACCGCAGGCTGTTCGCGGATCTGAAAAGCTGCCGCGTGATTTTCTCCGAGAGCGACGGCCTGCCCGGGCTGATCGCCGACGCCTTCGGGGATGTGGTGTGCGTCCAGTTTTTATGCCTGGGCATCGACCGCTTCCGGGAGGATATCCTGGACGCGCTGGAAGAAGCCCTGCGCCCCGCCGCGATCTATGAGCGCAGCGACGCCCCCGTCCGGGAACTGGAGGGGCTCCCCCAGCAGGCCGGCCTGCTCCGGGGCACCCTGCCCGAACGGGTGGAGATCCTGGAAAACGGGATCCGGTTCCTGGTGGACGTCAAGGAGGGGCAGAAGACGGGCTATTTCCTGGATCAGAAGGAGAACCGCGCCGCCATCGCCCCCTTCGTCAAGGACAAAGAGGTGCTGGACTGCTTTACGCACACCGGCGCGTTTGCCCTGCACGCCGCCCATTACGGCGCCAGGGCGGTCACCGCGGTGGACATTTCCGAGTACGCCTGCGCCTGCGCCCGAAAGAACGCGGAGCTCAACGGCTTTGAGCAGATCGAATTCGTCACGGCCAACGCGTTCGACTACCTGAAGGAACAGTCCCTGAACGGCCCGAGGTTCGACACCGTGATCCTGGACCCGCCGGCCTTCACCAAGTCCCGTTCCACCATCGCCGCCGCCGCCCGCGGCTACAAGGAAATCAACCTGCGGGGCATCAAGCTGGTGCGGCCGGGCGGGTATCTGGTCACCTGCTCGTGTTCCCAGCACATGTCCCCGGAAGCCTTCCTGCGCGTCGTCCAGGAAGCCGCGAACGACTGCCATGTCCGCCTGATGCAGGTCGAATACCGCACCCAGGGCCGGGATCACCCGATCCTCCCCGCCG
>CAMJXZ010000112.1 GCA_946409855.1 uncultured Clostridia bacterium
ACCAGGCGTTGGCCAGGTCCATCAGGTCGTTTTCGGCCAGCTCCCGGCTGATGTCCGCGAACAGCATGGAGCGCAGCTCCAGCTGGCTTAAGGTGGCCTCCTGACAGTCCGGCATGGCCTGCACCAGGATGCCGCCGGTGGAAAGGGGCATGCCGTCCGCCACCCGGGCGCCCAGGGCCACCAGCGAAGGCGTCTGTTCGGAGGCGGTATAGTACTGGGCAAAATCCTCCCCCAGTTCCCCGGAGACCAGGTTGACCTGGCCGACGTAGGGTTCCTTGAGGCCGATGTCCTTGATGACGCTCATGCGGCCGTGATGCCCCACCAGCGCGCCCACGTCCAGGTGGCCGTCCGCCCGGCGGGGCACTTCCTGCTGTGGGTACTCGGCGGTCACTTTTACATCCCCGCCCCGGCCGACAGCGGTCATTTTCCCGATGGGGCCGTCCCCCGCCACCGTCACGGTTACGGAGTCTTCTTCCCCCTTCATCATGACGCTGAGCATCAGCGTCCCGCTCATCAGGCGGGACAGGGCCGCGCAGGCGGTATCGGAAGGAATATGGATCTGCGCCATCTTCTGGGACAGCCGGGTCGTCCGGCACAAAAGCACCCTGGCCTGGCCGTTCATCAGCGTCAGGCGCAGCATTTCATCCGCAGGCTGTACAAAACTCATTTCAATCCTCGTTTCGTTTGGCGGCGATATGCCACCTCAATTCCTTTTCTCCGGGCTCTTCCAGCGTTCGGTCGCCGAAAAAGCGGATCTCCTCAAAGCCGCTTTTCCGGAGCCACCCGGTCAGTTCCTCCCGGGTGTGGGCCCGCTGGGTCTGCTCTTCCACGATCCTCCGGTAGGTCCCGGCTTCGTCCCGGACGAAGATATCCATCCGGATATCGAACAGGGCCGTATCCTCGTCGTACGCGCTCTGCCAGATATAGGCGATGTCCTCATCCGTCAGCGCCCGGGTGCACGTGCCCAGTTCCTTTTCGAGCTTATAGGGGGCGGAGACGTCGAACACCAGCGCCCCGCCGGGCCTGAGGGCTTCCCTCGCCGCCCGGAAAAAGGCCAGCGCGTCCGCTTCTTTTGTCAGATAATTGACCCCATCGCAGGTGCAGAGCACCGCGTTCACCCGCCTGGGCAGGGCAAGCCTGCGCATATCCTGGCGGATGAAAGGGATCGAAAGGCCCCGGTTCCGGGCTTTCTCCATGGCGACGGCCAGCATGTCCCCGCTCAGGTCCACCCCGGTGATCCTGGGGAACTGTTTCGCCAGTTCCGCCGTCAGGCTGCCCGTCCCGCAGGCGCATTCGACAACCGCGCCCTGACCGGCGCCGTACAGCGACAGCAGCCGGCCGTAATAGTCCGCCCATTCCCGGTAGGGCACATCCGCCATCAGCCGGTCATAAACGGACGCGAAGGCCGTATACATCAGGCTTCCTCCGGGACGCCCCGCACGGGCTCCTTCCTGCCGTCCGTTTCTTCGTCCGCTTCCTCGGCCGCGCCTTCGGCCTCGTCCTCTTCCTCTTCCTCATCGTCTTCCGCCAGGCCCCGGTTCACCCGGACGCCCTCGATGCGGGAATTGATGTAGCGGTCAAACACGGCGTTGGTAAAGGAAGCGACGATGAACCGGTGCAGCGTGATGCCGATCATGATATAATAGCCGCCCAGCGCCAAGATCGCGTAAAAGCCAACGGGCGTCAGGAGGAACAGCGCCAGGCACAGCGCCGCCGGCACCAGGGACAGCAGGCGGAAGCCCACGCTCTGGGGAAGCCGGGCGACGCCCAGCATCAGCATGTTCTTGATCAGCTGGCCGAAGCTCATCTGGTAGGTGACCATCATCGGGTACGCGTAGAGCAGGCCCAGCGACCACAGCACCCCCAGCACCACGATCAGCATCTGGGGCACGATAAAGAACATATTTTTCTCCACCATGGAGCCGTAGAACTGCCAGCTCATGTACACCAGCACCGGCAGCACCGAGGTGATGGCGGAAACGCCCAGCCCCTGCTTCCAGTTTTCCTTGACGGCGTCCTTGAAATCGGACCAGATGAAGGCGTGCTCGTCCCTGGCCCAGTTCCTCAGTACGTACGCCATCCCGGCTTCCGCCGGCCCGGTGATCAGGATGCAGGGGATCAGGAACAGCAGCGTATGCATCAGGATGGTCTGCAGGATATCCCTACTGAAGCTGAGCAGGTCAAAGACCCCCTCCGAATAATACGGGGCGGATTTGAACAGGGTGATGACCTCCTCGGTGAACTCCTCGCCCAGCTCCGTTCCCTGTTCCAGGGACTGCTGGAAGCCCGCCGCCAGGTTGAGCATCTGCACCGCCCTGAGGCCGTTGACCAGCAGCACGCCCATCAGCGGGATATACACCAGCAGCACCATCAGGTTCATCCGGCACAGGGCGGAAAAGCGCACCCTGAGCATGGCCCAGAATAGCTCCCAGCGGTTGTGCGGCAGGTCCTCCCGGTTGAAATCGCCTTTGCCGCTCTTGCCGTAGTAGTAGCTGTTCATCATTTTTCCAAACATACTTGACGCCCCTTTGTCAGTCTTATGGCACCGGCAGTACGAAGGAAAACTCGCTTCCCTCGCCCGGCCGGGTCTTCAGCGTGATCTCCACGCCCATTTTCAGCAGTATCTCCCTGGCAATGGACAGCCCCAGCCCGCTTCCCTGACCGGAGTGGCTTTTGTCCGCCTGATGGAAGCGGTCAAAGACCCGCTTGCTGGTTTCCTCGTCCATCCCGATCCCGTTATCCCGGACGAAGAAGCGGACGCCGGTCACGAACTGCTCCGTTTCCTGCAGCGCCGCGCCCAGCACGATGGTCCCCCCTTCCGGGGTGTATTTCCTGGCGTTGTCCAGGAAAATGGTCAGCACCTCCGTCAGCCGGTCCTCGTTGGTGATGATGCAGGGCAGGTCTTCCTCCGGCACGTCCAGGGTAAAGCGCTGGTTCTTCTGCGCAAAGCTCTTCTTGTTCAGGTCGAACAGCTCCCACATGATTTCCGTGGGCTCAACCTTTTCCAGCTCGAAGGCCGCGGGGTTAGACTGCAGCCCGCTCAACTCCAGCAGGTCGTCCACCAGCCGGGACAGCCGGTGCACCTCGTCGACGATGATGCCGTAATAGCGCATCCGTTCCTGTTCATCGGTCACCAGGCCGTCCCGCAGGCCCTCCGCCAGGCCGCGCATGTTGGCCAGCGGCGTCCTGAGCTCATGGGAGATGTTGGCCACGTAATCATACCGGGTACGGGACAGGTGCTCCGCCTCGGTGACATCCCGGATGCAGGCGATCGCCCCGCCCTGGCCGTCCAGACCGGGCAGGAGGGTGATGTCGCAGGCCAGCACCGCGTCCCCCCGGCGGGCGGTGCCGGAAAAATCCTTTTTGCTCTTGAGGGCCCCGCGCAGCGCCTCCGTTACTTCCCGGTACGCGTCCGTCTCCGGGCTGCCCAGCAGCTTTCCGCAGGCCTGGTTGCGTTCCAGGATCTGCCCGTCCGCGGTGATGGTCAGGATGCCCTCGCTCAGCCCTTCCAGGATATGGATCATATTCTCCTTCTCCTGGTTCAGGTCCTGAATGGTGCGGCTTACTTGGGCGGACATGTGGTTGAAGGCCCCCGCCACGTCGGCGATCTCCCCGGGCATATCGGTGGTGACCACGGCCGTTTTTCCGTTTTCCACGGCCAGCGCGGCCTCTTTGAGCGCCTTCAGCGGGCGGATGACCCAGCGGATCGCCATGATGCACACCGCGAAAAACATCAGCAGGATGGGGATCAGCCAAAGCAGCAGCCTGCCCCGGTAGTCCGTCAGCGTCCCGCTGAAGACGCGCAGGGGCTTGCCCGCCAGGATGTAGCAGCCCGAGGCCGTTCTTTCGCCGTGGATCAGCACCTGGCTGTTGTTGTCCTGCACGAAGAGGTTGAGGTCCTTGCCGTCCTGCAGCTTTTCCAGGTAGCTTTTCAGCTTGCTGGAACCGAAGTAGGGCACGCCCACTTCCGTATAGGCGATCACCCGGCCGCCGCTGTCCGCCAGCAGGAGAAAGATATCCCCCGGGTTCAGCGTCGGGTTCAGCACCGACTGCAGCTCCATCCGCCAGATCCAGCCGCTTTCGTAGAGCGACAGCTCCTCCCGGGCCAGCTGGGCGGCGTTTTCGAGCTCCTTGCGGTCCGACTGGGTGAAGGTGGTGCCCGATATCTGCCCGGACAGCACGTAGATGACCACCCCCGCCAGCAGCACGATCAGCCCCATAATCAGGCAGAACTGGGCCAGCAGAGACATTTTCCCGCGGTTACGCATCCGCCTCTTCCACCTTATAGCCTACCCCGTAGACGGATTTGAGGGCGATGCCGGCGTTCTCCGGCAGCTTCTTCCGGATCCGCTTGATGGACGTATCCACCACCCGGGGGTCCCCGTCAAAATCAAAGCCCCAGATATTGTCCAGCAGCTGCTCCCTCGTGAACACCTGCCGGGGATGGCTGGCCATCAGGTGCAGGATCTCCACCTCTTTGGGGGACAGCACCACCGGCTCCCCGTTCATCTTGACCTCGTAGCACTTGAGGTTGATGGTCATGTTGCCGATGGTCAGCACCCCGTCCTCGGGGGACGTCTCCATCCGGTTGACGCGGCGGAAGATCACCGCGATGCGGGAGACGACCTCCCGGGGGCTGAAGGGTTTGACGATATAGTCGTCCGCCCCCAGGGCAAAGCCCAGGAGCTTGTCCACTTCCTCCCCCTTGGCGGTCAGGATGATGATCGGCGTCATGCTGACCGCCCGGATATCGGCGCAGACCTGGGTGCCGGAGCGGCCGGGCATCATGATGTCCAGGATCACCAGATCCGGGCGCATGCGCTCGAACGCCTCCATCACCTCATCCCCGCGGAACACGGAGAAAACCTCGTAGCCTTCCCTGGTCAGATAGATCCGCAGCGATTCGTGGATTCCCACCTCGTCGTCCGCGATCATGATCAGTTTCTTCTTGGCCATCGCCCTTCCTCCCCGGAAAACAATATCGTTCATATTATACGCCCGGACAGCCTGTCCGTAAAGTACTCGACACCTTCCGGACACAGTTGAAATTATACAGCATTCCGGCCAAAAAGGCAAACCGTGGGACTGCGGGTTATGTAACTTTTCGGTCGACAGGGCGATAGAAAGAAATGTTACATCATGAAGGGCCTGCTCAGGATTGCGATCGGAAGGAAATTCTCCATGATCGCCCTCCCATGCAGTTTATCAATCGTTTTCCACATGTCAGATACCGGATACCGGATACCGGATACCGGAACAGCTACTGCGTTTTCAAGAAAAAGTATTGTCATCAGCGGGAATTTTTAGTATAATCCAGATAAGAACAAATCGGTTTCTTTTTCCCCCGAATCATACCGTACAGGAGGTTTCATCCATGGCTGGCAATTACAATATCTGTCTGGACATCGGCGGCACCAAAACACTGGGCGTCATCTTTGACAGCAATGACAAGATCATCTACCGCCTCAAAAAGAAAACCAAGTCCGGCGGGGATTCCGCTTCCAACATCGAGGAGCTGATCATCAGCGTCGTCAAGGAAATGCTGGACGCTTCCGGCGTCAAAAAGAACCAGGTGAACGCCATCGCCGCCGGCGCTCCGGGCGTGATCGACCAGGGCACGGGCATCGTGCTGTTCTCCCCCAACCTCCCCTGGCGGGATTACGACATCCGCACCCCCATTCAGGAAGCCTTCGGCGTCCCCTTCTACATCGGCAACGACGTGAACGTGGGCGTTCTGGGCGAGCACACCTACGGCGCCGCCAAGGGGCTTAGCCAGGTGGTGGGCTTCTTCGTGGGCACCGGCATGGGCGGCGGCCTGATCCTGAACGGCGCGCTCTTTACCGGCAACGGCTTTAAGGCCGCGGAATACGGCCACATGGTCCTGGAGCCGGAAGGCCCGCTTTGCAACTGCGGCCAGCGGGGCTGCCTGGAGGCCTTCTCCAGCAAGAAGGGCATGTCCGCCTATATCCTGCAGCAGGCCGGCCGGGGCCGCAAATGCATGCTGTCGGACAGCATCCAGAACGGCGTCTTCAAGTCCAGCGCCCTGCGCAAAGCGCTGGAAGCCAAGGACGAGGTCGCGACGGAGGCCGTCAACCGCGCCTGCCATTACCTGGCCATCGCCACCGGCAATATGATCAACACCATCAGCCCGCAGATGGTGGTCTACGGCGGCGGCGTCATCGAGGCCGTGGGCGACCTGTTCCTAGAAAAGATCCTTGCTGAGGTGGACCGGTACTGCATGCCCTCCATCCGCAAAACCGTCTCCCTCAAAAAGGCCGCCCTGGGGGACGATTCGATCCTCTACGGCGCCCTGTCCATGATCAAAGACGGGAAGAAAAACAAATAATGAGCAGTCTGGAGTTTCCGGGTTTGAACAGCCCCCATCCGCGTTTTCGGCGGATGGGGGCTGGGTTTGTATTGGGGAAGCGATTCACTGGCTTTCCGTGAAGCGTTTTTTCCATAGGCTGTGCGGGGTTCGGGATTAAAAAATGCCGGGGTCCAGATTCACCCACAATGCGGGGCGGACACAACCATCGACGTTGAAGACATAGTAGTAGTTGAGAGAGCCACCGTGGTGGACGATCGCGGCACTGCTCTGACTGCCGCCAGGGGAACGCAGCCACCACCACCCAGCCGAATCGTCTTCTGTGGTCGGATATTCGCTGTTTGTTTTGGCACCTTGCCTGATCGCGTAAGCTGTCGGGCTGACACGTGATGTAAAATTTATATAGATGTATTTACCCGAACTGTCTTGGTAGTAGCTAAAGTGTTCGACCGCTAAGTACTTATATGCCTCCGCATAACTGAGCAGGAAAACTTTATCCTGCGTGTTATTCCCGCCAAGTGTGCTGTATTCGTTGTATCCCTGGTTCCTGCCGTTATCTACGTTTGTCATCAGGATCGCGTTCTGTTCCGTACTGTTGAACGCTTTGTTCAGGAATTCTTGATTCAGCCATGCCCGCAGCGTACATCTCTCCCAGGTAATATCAACGGATCTCTCGTTGTACGGTTTCGCATCCAGCCCGTACCTACTCAGCAGCAACGCTTTATTTCCCTGTACATCCAGCACCAGCCATTCAATCGGCGTCTGGTCATCGCCTGCCGCTGTCTGCGGATAATGCCCGAAGGTCACATAATCCCCTGCCTTGATTTGTTTTTTCCCGCTCTCGGCATTGGTTTGTTCAACGCCCGGAGCCGTTGTATTTTCGGGTGTTGCGTCAGCCGCACTCTCAACAACGATCCGCACCGGGGCAATTTTCATATTCGTGTATTCTTTCCCATCCGCGTCAGCCGCTTCGACCACTTGAGCCTCAATGCTGTATTCTCCGGGCGGGGCGTATCTGCTGACCTTGAACTGAAGCACAGCCGGATGCCGGTTCAGAATGCTGAACCCGTCCGCGCCGATCAGATCGAGGCCGGGCACTACGGCGAATAAATCCGTATCGAATACCAGCCTGGCCATCACCCCGTCCGGCCGGGCACCGTCCTCCGCCAGGGCAAAAACGGCGAAAAACGTTTCCCCGGCCCGGCAATGGACCCGATTGTCCAACGCCTGCACCCGGCAGGGAATCATCGGGATCATGATGATCAGGGCCAGACATAAACAGATTGCGCGCTTCATGGGTTGCCTCCTGTTGGGGTGGATGGGATGTGGAAAGAACAGTTTTTGGAATTGAAGTATTCTTTATTATTTGCTTCTCTTTCCCTTGCCGGACATGACATATGATCAATGGCTGATTGCATCTGTATTTACCCATATCGATGGGCGGACGCAACCAAATACGTTGTAAACACGGTAGTAGTGTAGAGAACCGTCGTAGATGACGCACGCGGCGTAGCGATGATTATGGCCCGGGGAACGCAGCCACCACCACCCGGCTGCGGCATCATCCGCCGTCATATAGTCACTGCTCACATAAGCCGCTTGTTTTAGGGCATACTCTGTCGGTGCTATTCGTGTTTTCGTGTTACTGTTGTTATCGATACCAAGATACTTTTTCGCCTCCGAATAGCTCAGGAGAAACACCTTGTCCTTTGTGTCATTCCCGCCGTCCGTGCTATATTCGTTGTAACATTGGCTCGCTGTGTTATCAACCATTGTTATCAGTATATTTCTTTGTTCCTCTGTGCTGAACGCTTTTTCCATAAACTCTCCGTTCAGCCAGTTCCGAATTGTGCATGTTTCCCAGGTGGTGGGAATAGCCTTCGCGTTGTAAGGTTTCGCGTCCAGTCCGAATTTGCTCAGCAGAAGCGCTTTATTATCCTTGATATCCAACACCAGCCATTCGATCGGCGTCTGGTCATTGCCTGCCGCTGTCTGCGGATAATGCCCGAAGGTCACATAATCCCCTGCCTCAATTTGTTGTTTCCTGCTTTCAGCTGCTGCGCCAGCCGCGCTCTCAACAACGATCCGCACCGGGGCGATTTTCGCATTCGTGTATTTTTTCCCGTCCGCGTCAGCCGCTTCCACCACCGCCGCTTCAATGCTGTATTCACCTGGGGGGGCGAATCTGCTGACTTTGAACTGAAGCACGGCCGGATGGCGGTTCAGAATGCTGAACCCGTCCGCGCCGATCAGATCAATACCTGGCACTACGGCAAATAGATCCGTGTCGAATACCAGCCTGGCCATCACCCCGTCCGGCCGGTCGCCGTCCTCCGCCAGGGCAAAAACGGCGTAAAAGGTATCCCCGGGTTTGCAAAGCATTCTGTTCTCCGCCGCCTGCACTCGGCAGGGAAGCATCGGGAATATCATGATCAGGGCCAGGAACAGGCAGATAAATACGCGCTTCATGGATTTCCTCCTGTGAGAGTTGGTAGGATTGATGATATGTAAATTACATGTTTTGAGGGTCACGCCTTTTCTATACGCTGTACAACAGTCATTGGCTGATTGCGTCTAAACTTACCCACAATACGGGGCGGACAACAGCGATGCCTTTATCGACATATCTAGCCATAGCACCATCAGTACCCACAAATGCAGCAATGTACTGATAATAACCCGGCGACCGCAGCCACCACCACCCAGACGCATCTCCTTCTGCTGTTCTATGGGTAGTATCCGTCCATGCTCCCTGCTTTTTTGCGTAATCTGTCGGCTTCACTCTTGCTTTTATATTACTCCTGTCTTCCCATGTTACTCCAAAGTATTTCTTCGCTTCCGCGTAACTCAGTAGGAAGATCTTATCCTCTGTATTCATCCCGCCATTGGTTTCATATCTACTATATCCTTGGCTCTTACTGTTATCCACATTCGTCGTCAAAATCCCT
>CAMJXZ010000113.1 GCA_946409855.1 uncultured Clostridia bacterium
AGGCGGGCGTATCCCCGGGGATCACGAACTTGATGAACACCTTATTCCCCTTTTCCAGGATCGGGATTTCAGCGCCTTTCTGCGTCGTCAGGTAGGTAAACTCCCCGTCGTCTGCAAAGGACAGGTCCAGGGCCAGCACCCTGAAGCCGATCAGGTCTTCCTTCGCGGTCAGGACCATCCGGATCTGGTCCGGGTCGTTGTACGCGATATCGTACACGTACATCTGGCCTTCCGGCATCGGTTCCGCGCGGCCGAGCATCCTGATCTCCACCGCGGGCTCGATGGGCCCGTCCGCCGCCGAGGGCTGTTCCGGCACGGCGGGGTACTGCCGGCTGTCTTCCGTCCCGGTGATCATTTCTCCGGTGCTCTTCGTCCGGGAGAGAACGGTTTCCATCCCGATGTCGTCGAGGCTGGACGCGTACACGATGTCCAGCCGGTCCTGGGGATAGAGGTTGATTTCCATGGGATAGGCCGCTCCCTGATCATTGGCCGGCATCTGCCACACAAGCTCCCCGTTCGGGGAAACCTTGGTCAGCAGGTCCGTATAGTAGCCGATCAGGTAGATCGTCCCGTCCGAATCCACCGCCTGGATGGCGTCCGCCCCGATGTTCAGCAGCAGCGACCACTGGACGTCGTCGGCCATCATCGGCCCGACGCGGTAGGCGGTCAGGTCGGTCCCCGAATAGCAGACCAGCAGCCGCTGCTGAGCGGTGCCGCCGGCGAAGAAAGAAATGCTCTCCGGCTCCATGGGGTTGCCGGATATGCACAGGCGGGTCACATAGCCGCCCTGGGCGTCGAACACCGCCGCGCAGCAGGTTTCCACCCCCTGCTCGACAACCTTGCGCATGAACACCTGCCAGGTATGCTGCGGGTCGGACCAGAAATCGCCGATGAGGCTCCCGACGGCGTTGAACTGGCTGAGGGTCGGGTACGCGGGCAGGCGGTCAAAGGCGTTGGTCCCCAGCGCCGGTTCCGGATCGCTGTAAGACGGATCCATGGGCCCGTGCCCGTAGGCTTCCATCAGGTACGCGCTCTGGATGTAGCCCCAGACGCCCCGGTAGCAGCAGTAGATAAAGGTGTCGGACACCTGGATGCAGTCCGTCACCTGGACGCCCAGACGCACCCGGGCCAGCCGGAGGGCGGACGTGGACGGCCGCTGCCGCAGGGAAACCCATTCCTCGCAGTTGACCACTTCCATCGGCCCGCTGATCGCGGGATATCGTCCGGAGTATTTGCTGATGACGGAGGTATCCTGCCTGGTCACGCTTGTATCGGCCTTGTGCAGGTATTTGGACGGGATGTACCCCCGGCTGCCCTGATAGGTGCAGTACACGTAATCCCCCGGCATCAGCTCGCAGGAGGTCACCACCGCGCAGACGGGCACGTGGGCCACGCTGCGGCTGCCCGGGGACGGGCTGCTCAGCAGGTTGACGTACTCTTCCACGTTGACGACCATCTGATTGGGCAGGATGGTGCTTTCATCGGAGATATTGGTGGGCTCCAGATACCTGCTCTGGATATAGCCGGTCTTGCCGTTGTATTGGCATTCGATGAATTCCCAGGTGGCGAAGGCGCAGTCCGTCACCAGTTCCCCCAGGGCCACCTTTTCAAGCCTTGCGGCCGAGGTGCTGGGGTATTCCCGCAGGGAAACCCATTCGCTGCAGTGCGCCACGCGCATGACCGGCGTGATGGTGCCCGAGGCCAGAGCGGGCAGCAGGCTCAAAACCAGAATTGCTGTGAGCAGCAGGCAAATCAAACGTTTCACGTCGTATCCCCCTTTCTGTTCCACCTGCTATTGTATCACACGCGGCATCCAAATATTGGAAAAGACCGTTACGGACCATCACATAATCCATACATTTTGATTACAATTCGGGAACATTTCCGGAGGAATCAAAAAAAGAACCCGCCGGCAGAAGCCGCGGATTCCCGTATGGTTATTCAGTCTTCTATCTGCACCGCGCCCGTTTCCCCGACGCGCACCAGGCCGGTGATCCGGACAGAGCGCACCCCGCCGTCCAGGATCCCGGCCTCCGTCCGGATGACGCCGCCGGGCTGGCAGATCTCCAGGCTGTGGACGCCGTCCCCCTTTGCAAAGGCCTCCAGCACGCCCACGGCGGTGCTCCCGCTGCCGCAGCCCGTTTCCCAGACCATCGACCGGCTTTCCTTCACATAGACCAGCGGCTTCATCCAATGCGCCGCGCTGTCCCACTGAAGCAGGCCGGCGCAGGGTTCCGGCAGGAGGGACGCTGCCCTGAGGAGAAGCGCCTCCGCCTCTTCGTCCGGGAGCGGGTGATCTTTAAGGATCAGGTGGGCGATGCCGTCCATCCGGACCAGCTTCATGGCAATCCCGTCCGTCATGAAGGGCTCGGGCGGCCGGACCGGGGGCATTTCCACCGTCCCTTCCCATTCGCCGGAAGGGAGCCGCCTGACCCGGCAGCGGACGATCCCTTCCGTGCCGGACACCTCCAGCGGCACCTCCGCGGGGCCTTCCGTCCCTTCCCGGGCCGCCAGATACACCGCCGCCGCCATGGAAGCGTTGCCGCAGAACTCCCCGCCCATCATCTCGAGCCTGGCCTTCGCCTGGCCGGACCGGGCGGGTACCAGGTACCCTACCTGTTCGCAGCGGGACAAAAGCGCCCGCGTCGCCGCCTTTTGCTCCCCCGGGGACAGCGTATCCGTCACCAGGCAGGTGATGTTGCCCGTCGGGTCCATCCGTACATAACGCGCTTCCTTCATTGCTCCAGAATTCTCCTGAGGAACTGGATCGTCCGGTCCTGGGTCGGGTGGTCGATGACCTCGTCCGGCTTCCCCTGTTCGATGATGACGCCGTCGTTCATGAACACCACCCAGTCGGACACGTCCCGGGCGAAGTTCATTTCGTGCGTCACGATGACCATGGTCATCTTCCGGGCCGCCAGGTCCCGGATGACCTTGAGGATCTCCCCCGTGAGCTCGGGATCCAAAGCGGAGGTCGGCTCGTCAAAAAAGAGGATCTTCGGGTTCATGGCCAGGGCCCGGGCGATGGACACGCGCTGCTGCTGGCCGCCGGAAAGCTGGTAGGGGTAGGCGTCCGCCTTGTCCGACAGGCCCATCTGCTGCAGCAGCCGGACCGCCTCCTCCTTTACCTCTTCCCGTTTGCGCTTCTGCACCAGCATGGGCGGTTCCATGATGTTTTTGAGGACTGAATAGTGCGGGAAAAGGTTGAAGTTCTGAAACACCAGGCCGAAGGTGTTCCGCACCTTCTGCAGCACCGGCGGCGGGCTGTAGACGGCCCGGCCGCCCTGGTCCTTCGCGGCGTAGACGCCGTTATAGATCAGGTCGCCCCCGTCCATGGTTTCAAGGAGGGTGGCGCAGCGCAGCAGGGTGGATTTCCCGCTGCCGCTGGGGCCGATGATGGACAGCACCTGCCCTTCCTCCACCGTCAGGCTGATGTCCTTGAGGACGGCTTTTCCGTCGAAGCTTTTTTTGCAGTGTCTGATCTCCAGCAGTGTATTCACAGGTCTTCCTCCGGTCAGCGGTAGTAATTCAGGCGCTTTTCCAGCCGTCCCATCCCAAAGTCCACCAGCAGGTTGAATACGTAATAGAAGGCGCCCGCCACCACGAAGGGTACAAAGCTGGTCTGGGAATTGGCGATCTGCTTGCCGATGGTGAACATTTCCTGGTAGGAAACGGTAAACGCCATGGACGTATCCTTGACCAGGGTCACCACCTCGTTGGTCATGCTGGGCAGGATCCGCTTGATGACCTGGGGCAGGATGATCCGCATGAAGGTCTGGAACCTGGTATACCCCAGCACCTGCGACGCCTCGTACTGGCCGACCGGCATGGACTCGATCCCGCCGCGGTAGATCTCGGCAAAGTAGGCCGCGTAGTTGATCGAAAAGGCGATCACTACCGGGATCAGCTTGTTGCGGGAAACGTTCATGCCGAACATGTAATAAGGGCCGTAGGTGACCGCCAGCAGCTGCAGCATCAGCGGCGTCCCGCGCAGCACCGAGATCACGCCCCGGGTCACGCTGGAGACAAAGGCGTTTTTGCTCATCCGGAGCAGCGCCACCAGCATGCCCAGCGGCAGCGAAAAAAGCAGGGTCAGGAAAAAGATGGCGCAGGTCTTGCCGAAGCCTTCCCCCATCTTGGTGATCATCGTCATTAAGGTCATGGCGCATACCTTCCGTTGCAAAAATGAAATGCCCCGGGAGCCCGAAGGCGTCCCGGGTGAATGGAGCGGCCGCCGGTTACTCCGCGCTCAGGAACAGCAGGTTGTTCACGATATCGGGGTATTTGGCGGCGATTTCCGCGTATTTGCCGGAGGCGACCAGCTCGGCCACGGCCGCTTCGATCTTCGCGCAGAGCTCAGCGTCCCCGCTGCGGAAGGCGATGCCGTACTGCTCGGCGCCCAGGTTCTCGTTGAGCACCGTCAGCTGGTCGTGATTGGCGACATAGGCCGCGGCCACCGGCAGGTCCACAAACACGGCGTCCACCGCGTTGCCTTCCAGTTCGGTGAAGCACATCAGGAAGCTCTGGCAGGTGACCAGGTTCGCGAAGGTCGCGGTCAGGTCGGCCAGGTCGCCGTTCAGCAGCGCTTCGCCGGAGGTGCCCAGCTGCACGGCCACCACCTTGCCCGCCAGATCCGCGGAGGAGGCGATGCCGCTGTCCTTCTTGACCACCAGCACCTGGGTGTTGTCGTAATAGGGGGCGGAAATGACGTAGCCCGCTTCCTTCATGCTGTCCAGGATCGTCATGCCGGACCAGACGCAGTCGCACTCCTGATTGTCCAGCTGGATGAGCTTATTGTCCCAGTCGACGGCGAAGATCTCAAAATCAAGGCCGATCAGCGCACAGGCCGCCTGGCAGATTTCCACGTCGAAGCCGGTATAGTTGCCGTCGTCCCCCAGGTAGCTGAAGGGCGGGTATTCCGGGTCGATCCCCATCACGAACGTATCGGCCAGAGCGGATACGCTCATCACGCACAGAGCCAGCGCAAGCGCCAGTGCCAGCAGTTTCTTCATCACAGTTTCCTCCTTCATGCCCGGCCCTCAGAGCCGGAACGTTTCTTCGGTTCGTTCAGTACTTTATCACTTTATCAAAGTGAAGTCAACTGTTTTTTTCCGGCTTTCCTGTTTTTTTGCTGCATCCGGTTTATTGGATCTTCCGTCTGTCGGGGATTTACCCGGGAAGGCCTTCGCACAACGCCGTGCTCGGGCCCTTTTTCCTATCGTTCACGGGCCTTAAAACCGGGTCCGGAAAAATCTTTTTTGTATTTTTCGGGAAAAGGATTGACAATGTATAATCTGGCATTTATAATGGCACGTGTAGATAAGGAGGTTTTTTCATGTCTGAATCGTTACTGTTCATGTCCAACGGAAATCATCCGATCCCAGCCGTGCTGGTGGAAAGCACCCACACCCCCGATTCCCTCGCCAGCGCCAGCGGGATTTATATTACCGCTTCCGGCAGCGCGATGCTGCAGGCGGATCACTATCTGCTCCATTCCTTTGACCAGTGGCTGTGGCTGGCGGCGGAAGCCGGCTCCCTGACCCTGAAGGACGACAGCATGGAGCTCAGTCTCCGGGCCGGCGACTGCTGCATGATCCCCCCGAACCACCTGCAGGTGGCCATGCATGTGTCCCAGGAAGCCCGCATCCTCTGGATCGCCGTGGGCGGCACCCTGTCCGGTTCCTTCCTGCAGCGGATGGGCGCGCTGCCCCACCACATGATGAAGCAGGGCGCGCTGCCTTCCCAGATCAACCTGGCCAGCCACATCGTGCAGGCTACCGTCCGCATCGCCGCCTCCCAGGACGCTTCCTCCGCCCAGCTCCAGCAGCTGCTGTGGGCGATGCTGGCGTCCCATTCCGGCCAGCCGGTGGCGATGGACGCGGTGCTCTCCCACGAGATCGCCAAGGTCGTCGACGCCATGCGGAAGAACCAGTACAAGGATTCCTTCTCCCTGGCGGAGATGGCGGCCCTCAGCCGCATGCCCGTGGAGACCTTCCGCAAGCGCTTTGTCTCCGAGGTGGGCATGCCCCCGCAGAGCTACCAGCTGTACTGCAAGATGGAACGGGCGAAGATCCTGCTCAAGGACGGCTGCTCCGTCCGGCAGGCCGGCGTGGAGGTCGGCATGAACGACCCCTACCATTTCTCCAAGACCTTCAAGAACATTGTCGGCATGAGCCCCTCTGCCTACAGCAAGACTGCGTCAAAATAATGGACAGCGTCTTTGCCTTTCCCGCCCCGAACCTTACGGAAGACCAGGCGCGCGCCGTCGGCACGCTGGAGCTGGCCTATCTGGGGGATTCCGTCTTTGACGTCTACGTGCGCGGATGCCTGACCGTCCGGGGCATCGCCGTCCACGACATGCACCGGCAGGCCGTGGCCACCGTCAACGCCCGCGCCCAGGCGAAGCTGATGGCGGCGCTTCAGCCCCTGCTTTCCCCTGAGGAGGAAGCGGTCGTCCGCCGGGGCCGCAACGCCCACATCCACCACGCCGCCCCCCGGGGCGTCACCTACGAAGAATACGGGCAGGCGACTGCCCTGGAAGCGCTGCTGGGCTACCTGTTCCTGCAGGGCAGGGCCGACCGGCTCAATGAGCTGCTCGGCCGGCTTCCTCCCACCGAAAGGATTTGCCAGGATGATTCAAAAAGCTGAACCCTCCGTCCGCCTGATCGCTTATACGCCGGACCCTGTGACGGTGTGCGCGCTGGCGGCCAGGGTCTGTTATTCCGCGCTGGATTTTGACGCCCTCAAAGAAAAGCTGGCCGAACAGGACCCGGCCGCTTTCCTGCGGGACGTCATTAGGTCCGGCCATCTGTCCGTCATCGAGCACGCGAGCTTCACCTTCTATGTGGAAGGCGTTTCCCGTTCCCTGCTCGCCCAGCTGACCCGGCACAGGATCGCTTCCTTTGACGTGCAGAGCCAGCGCTACGTTTCCATGAAGGGCCGCTTCGCCTGCGTGGTGCCCCCGAAGATCGCCGCCCTGGGTCCGGAAAAGGAAGCGGAGTACCTGCGCCAGATGGAGACGATCGGCCAGTGGTACGAGGGCTGGCAGGAGGCCTTCGGCGGCGACCCCGCCGCCAACGAGGACGCCCGGTTCGTCCTCCCCAACGCCTGCGCGACCCGCCTCATCATGACCATGAACGCCCGGGAGCTGCGCCATTTCTTCTCCCTGCGCTGCTGCCGGCGCGCCCAGTGGGAGATCCGGGATCTGGCCGTGCGGATGCTCGCGCTGTGCCGGCAGGCGGCGCCCGTCCTGTTTGAAAACGCCGGCCCGTCCTGTCTGTCCGGCCCCTGCCCGGAAGGCGCCAGGAGCTGCGGCCGCGCCCCGGAGATCCGGGAGCAATTCAAGAACCTGACCATTTCAACCGAAGATAAGTGAGGATAAACCCCTATGGCATTTTATGACAGCCGCAAAAAGCCTGACCGTCAGCAGAAGAGAGACTCTTACCGCAGGGAAGACCGCCCGTCTTCCGATTTCCGCCATGGCAAGCCTTCGGCGGACGCCGGCCGCCGCGGCGGGAACGGTGTGAAACCCTTCTCCGGCAAGTACGACGCCTGGAAGCCCGAAGGCGGCAAGGGCCGCCCCACCTACCGGCAGGACCGCAGGACCGCGAAGCCCGGCTCCGAACAGAGCCGCTCTTCCCGCGGCCAGGAATGGGCGCCCGCGCCCAAGGCAGCGCCCGCCCCGGTCCGTCCGCCCAGGCCCGCCCCCGAAAAGCGCTACGGCGCGAACGGCGAGTTCGACACCCCCTACACCCGGGAGCCTGAAAACCTCCTGTCCGGCCGCAACCCGATCCGGGAAGCGCTCAAGTCCGGCCGGGATATTGAAAAGATGCTCGTGGCCAAGGGCGACCTGACCGGTTCCGCCCGGGAGATCATCTCCGCCGCCCGGGACAAGGGCATCCCGGTCCAGGTGGTGGACCGTTCCCGGCTGGACGAGATCACCCCCCATCACCAGGGCATCGTCGCCTACGCCTCGGCGTATCAGTACGCCACGGTGGACGCCATGCTGGACGAGGCCCGTAAAAAGGGCGAGGCTCCGTTCCTGGTCATCCTGGACGGCATCACCGACCCGCACAACCTGGGCGCCATCATCCGTACGGCCGCCTGCGTGGGCGCCCACGGCGTCATCGTGCCCATGCGGCGCGCCGCCGGCCTGACCCCAGCCGCCGTCAAAGCCAGCGCCGGCGCGGTGGAGACCATCAAGGTGGCCCGGGTCACCAACCTGGTCAACACCATCCGCTCCCTTCAGAAGGAAGGCATCTGGGTCTATGCCGCGGACATGGAGGGCGAGGATTACCGCACCCTCAAAATGGAAGCGCCCATGGCCCTGCTGATCGGCTCCGAAGGCGAGGGCATCTCCCGCCTGGCGCTGGACACTGCGGACTATAAGGTGAAGCTGCCCATGTACGGCGGCGTGGAATCGCTGAACGCCTCCGTGGCCGCCGGTGTGCTGATGTACGCGGCCGTGAAGAACAAATAAAAAATCATCCCGTTTCTGTTTCGAGGCTTGCTCATGGACGAACAAATCAACGGCACTCCCCTGCCCAACGACCCTTACTTTGAGGAACAGCAGAAAAACGCCGAGCGCTTCGCGGCCCTTTCCGATGAGGAACTGGTGGAACACACCCAGCAGGGGGACAGCGAGGCCCTGGATTTCCTGCTGGACAAGTACAAGAACTTTGTCCGCACCCGCGCGCGCAGCTATTTTCTCATCGGCGCCGATCATGAGGACATCGTGCAGGAAGGCATGATCGGCCTGTACAAGGCCATCCGGGATTATAACCCCGAAAAGCTGACGACCTTCCGCGCCTTCGCCGAGCTGTGCGTCAAGCGGCAGATCATCACCGCCATCAAATCCGCCACCCGGCAGAAGCATTACGCCCTGAACAGCTACGTGTCCCTGAACAAGCCCCTGTACGACGAGGAATCCGACCGGACCCTGCTGGACGTCCTGGAGGGAAGGGTGACCAACCCGGAAGACCTGTTCATCAGCCAGGAGGACCTGTCCCACATCGAATCCCAGATCGAAAGCATGCTCTCCGACCTGGAACAGCGGGTGCTGCGCTGCTTCCTGGACGGCAGCAGCTACCAGGAAATCGCCGAGGAGCTGGGCCGGCACGTCAAGTCCATCGACAACGCGCTGCAGCGGATCAAAAAGAAGCTGGGCAAGCTCCTGGAGGAAAAGCGGAAGCTGGACCGGAATGAATAACGTCTCCTAAAACACCGCCGCCGGAATCGAGATCCGGCGGCGGTGTTTTATACTATTCTCTG
>CAMJXZ010000114.1 GCA_946409855.1 uncultured Clostridia bacterium
AGGCCGGTGGCCTGTTCTTACCGAGCAACGGGCCGGCAGGCCCTGGTAACAACTCATCTGTCAGCATATCCAAAGGGAAAAGCCATGCGCGACAGGCAAATCCGTTTGGGGGGTTCCGTAGGGGGGTGAGGAGGGCCCGGAAATCGTGCCGGTGGCACGATTTCACCGACGAACGGGCCGGCAGGCCCCGGACCGCAAGACCCCCTTTCGTTCATCTGGAAGATGAAGAGGAATGCGCCGAGGACGAAGCGGCCTCCCGGTCCTTGATGATATGCTGCAGGGCGATCAGGATCGCGACGACGGTCTCCTCCTTGTCCGGCTGGTAGATGTCGATGCAGTACTTGTCGTGGATGGAGAAGATCTTCTGCCCGATCACAGCGATGACCTTTTCCTGCTGATCATACAGTTCAAAGTTCAGCCCGAAGATATTTCCCCGCAGTTGCCAGCCCAGCCCTTCGATGTTGGTGATGTCCCTGTACAGGTGGAACAGTTCCGTGGACAGGTCAAACCTCGTTCCGTCCGCCATGGTGACAAAGTGACGCTGGTGCAGGGTCAGCAGCTTGCGCTCGATGTGCGCCACCTGCCGGCCCGCGGCGTCTTTTACGTCGGTCTTGTCGTGAATGGAGGGGAACTTCGTATCGGCCTGATAGACCACCTTTTCGTTTTCATCCAGGATATCGATGTGGTGGTGCAGGGTGAACACCTTCGTGGTCGTAAAGAGGGAACGGACAGGCTGCCCGAAGCGGGCCACGTTATTGCTGTTCGCCTCCTGCCCGGCGTCCCGGTAGCGGTGGTATCTGGAATCAGTCCCCATATGGGTCGGCTCCTTTCCTGTCATCCGGCCGCGTCAGCGTCCGGTATCCTTGCTTTTTTCCCGGCGGAATCTTGAAATGAACTTCCAGGCGTTTTCGCAGCTGTGCTGCCGGCATTCGTGGATCTGCCCGCTGACGCTGGCGAAGGCCGTGCGGCAGACGCCGTCCTCGCTGTCATAATACTGCACCGTCAGGACGCTGCCACGGGACGGGTCGGGGATCTTCTCCGTCCGGTCGCCGTTCAGCCCCCAGAACGGGTTTTCCCAATCCTCCTTTTCCTCCACGCAGAGGCCATCAAAGCGCTTTTTGAGCCGGTTGACCTGCGCGACGTACCGTACCCGCTCCAGGGCCGTGGCCGCGTGGCAGGCCAGCTCCGGCAGGTGGGATTCCTCGCCCCCGGAATAGAACACCGGCACCGGCACCGTTTTGTTGAGCCGGTCGCACACCGGCTCGCCGAAGAAGGTGGTATACACCGGGAACAGCGCGCTGGCCGGCATCAGGCCGGCGAAGATCTCCGGGTATTCCTGATACAGGTTCCAGGTCTTCCCGCTGCCCATGGAAAAGCCGGTGGCGTAGATCCGCGTCTCGTCGATGGGGTAGCGCTTTTTTAAGCCGCCGATGAGCTCCACCGCCTCCGTGGCCGTAACGAACTGGTGGTTTTCCACCGAAACGAAGAGGAACCCGTATTTCCGGGCGACCGCCCACCACCCGGCCACGTAGGTCAGGTACATGGAGGAATCCCCGCCGCCGTGAAAGCCGACCACCAGCGGCACCGGGCCCTGCTCCGGAAGCCCCTTGTTGTAATAGGCGAAGTAGCCGACCTTGTGAGTTGGGTCGTTTTTAAAGGGGCTTCGGTTGTCCGCGGAGGTATGGACCGTCACGCTGCCGACATCCTCCGTCATGCCGAGCTGCTCAAAGTCCGGCTCCAGCTCGACCTTGCCGCACCACATCTTGAAGCGCCTGACGAACGTCTCAAAGTCTTCCCGGTAATCGGCCTTCTCTTTCACCAGCAGGTGCTCGCAGCCGGCGAAAGCCCGGTTGACCGGCTCGCTGTTCCCGACGCTGAGCACCGGGATATCCTTCCGCCGCACATCGGGCACGACGCTCAGCCGTTCCATGGAACACATCGCCGGCGTGATCTCCCCCGGGCCCCAGAGATACTCGCCCGTCAGGGTGGTCAGCAGATGGGCGGCCACATAGTCCGCCGACGCGCCGAAGCTGTAGATGTCCGCCCGGAAAATCGCGCCCCGGACAAAGTAGCCTTTGAAGGTGTTGGTAAAGAAATCGTGGTTTTCCACGATGCCGTCCCGGTACACCTGGATCATCTTGATCTCGGCGATCAGGGAGGCGTAAAGCGAACTGTCCGCCTGCGCCCAGCCGCCCGGCGCGGTCGGATACACGAACAGCACGCTGCTGTCGTTCGCGGCCGCGATGTCCGAAAGGCCGCTCTCCCGGGCAAAGCGCACCGCGCCGTCCATCTCCTGCGGGGTTTCCTCAAACACCATAAGCAGCGGCGCCCGGAACCCGTAGTTGTTGACCTGCCCGTCCAGCCGGTTGTCCGGCACGTACACCTTGAGGCGGAACTGTTCAAACGTATGCTCCCAGCATTTCCCGCCGGCCGTCTCCCGGACCTGCGGCCTTTCCATCATCGCCATGAAGGCACCCCTTTCCGATTCGGATCCGATTGGTATCCCGCGCGGCCCCCGCCGCTCCGGCGGGGCTGTTTCTGTGTGTCCAAAGTTTTTTTCAGCGAGCCCATTATACCAGAGACCCCCGCCCTTCCGCAACAGGAAATACGCCCCCGCCGGGGCTTTCGCAACAGCTGAAGAGCCCGGAGCAAAGACCTGCGCATACGCGTGCCGGAAAGTACATCCTTTTCATCTTGCCAAATCCTGGAAATGGTGATATGATCATATCACAGCAAATGAACAGGAAGGAGGGAGCGGCATTTTCAATATTGGTTTTTGGGAACTGATTCTCGTGCTGCTGATCGCCTTTCTCGTCGTCGGTCCCAAGGATCTGCCGAAGGTAGCCCGCTGGCTGGGCCGCCAGGTGAACCAGATGAAGCGCCTGCTCAAAGAGGTCAAGCAGGAAACCGGCTGGGACGACCTGGAAAAGGAATTCAGGGATACCAAAGCGGATGTGAACCAGACGATCAAAAGCGTCAGGGACGACCTGGACGTTTCGTCTGACCTCAAGAGCGCTTCCGACGAGCTGAACCGGAACGTCCGGGACGTGAAAGCGGACCTGACGCAGGCGGAAAAGGAAATCCGGGAAAACACCGAAAAAAAATAAACGCTGCGCAACGCAGTCAGACAGGAGGACTCAACTATGCATCTTGGAACCATGGAAATCGTTCTGATCGTTATTCTGGCGCTGGTGCTCTTCGGCGCCGGCAAGCTGTCCGGGGTCGGCAAAGCCCTGGGCAAGAGCATCAAGGATTTCAAGTCCGAAGTGCGGGATGACGGCGAGAAGAAGCCCGAAGCCGCCGAGGAAGAAAAAAAGGAGTAAGGCTGTCCGGACGGTATGAAGATCAACATGAAACAGCTCAGCGAGAAGAAGCCCGATGAACAGCTCCCCGCGGACACCGGGGAAGAGACGGAAGAAGAAGACGGTCCGGCAGGCGGCGCGCCCCTGATAAGCCATCTGCTGGCCCTGCGGCGGGTGCTGGTCGTTTCCGCCGTCGCCGTCGTCGCCGCTTTCCTGCTGGTGTACTATCTCGCCATCGACCGCCTGATGGCCTGGATCATTGAGCCCATCACGGCCCGCGGGATCGAAATCATCTACACCGCCATGTCCGAGGCGCTGGTGACCAAGTTCAAGGTCGCGCTCATCGCGGCCCTGGTCGTGGCCAGCCCGGTGATCATCGGGCAGATCTGGTGGTTCGTCAAACCGGCCCTTTACCCAAAGGAGATCCGGTCCTTCCGTGTGCTGTTCTTTATCGCGCTGCTTCTGTTCCTGGCCGGGGTCGCCTTCTGCTACCTGGCGGTGTATACGCTGGCGGTGGACTTTTTCCTGGTGGCGGGGGACAATCTGGCCACCCCCATGCTGTCCATCGATAAATACATCAGCTTCCTGTTCGGGTTCATCATCCCCTTCGGGATCGCCTTCCAGCTGCCGGTCGCCCTGTACCTGACCACCCGGATGGGCTGGACCAACTACCGCTCGCTTGCTTCCAAGCGCAAGTACGTGATCCTGGGGATCTTCATCCTGGCCGCCATCCTGACGCCGCCCGACGTAGTCTCCCAGGTCGCCCTCGGCCTGCCGATGGTCCTGCTGTACGAGATCGGCGTCCAGGCCTGCCGCCTGACCAAGCCCCGGGACACGGACGGGCTGGAGGAAGCCGAATAACGATCCATCCTGACGGAAAGAGTCCTGACAGAAAGATCGCAGATCATCTGCCGGGACTCTTTTTGTATCCTTTTGTCACTGAACCCGCCCGGGCGTCCCTCATCCTTCCGCCCCGTCCCGCGTCCCGAAGACCTGCCGGGCCACCTCGATGAACTGGGCCAGGATGGGCGACATCGGCTCCCGGTACACCAGGCCGATGGGCCAGCGCATGTCCATCCGCAGCGGCACGGTCTTCAGCGGCAGGAACTCGTCCCGCAGGTGGGGCGGCAGCAGGCCCACGTGCCCGTCCTCAAAGGACCGGATCATCGTATAGAAATCCATCGGCCGGGGGTCCTCCGAAAGCCGGATCTCCGGATACCGCGCTTCCACGTACTCCCGGAACCCGGGGATCCGGTCAAACCGGTATACGATGATGTTCTGCCCCTGAAGATCCTCAAGCGTCAGCTCCTCCCGCCCGGCGAGGGGATGGCCGGCGGACATGAGGCAGTCCCGCCCTTCCCAGATGAGGGGCTCAAAGTTCCGCCCGGACGCGTGCGCCCGGGGACACTCGAAGTACTCCACGGCATCCAGCGCCCCGTTGTCCAGGTCGATGAACAGCTGGTCCTCGCTCTCCATCACCGGCTTTTGGATCACGTCCGGGCACTTCTGGTAAAAGGGCCTGCTGAGCCTCGGATACAGGTCGGGCTTCAGCCCCAGGATCGCCCCGATGCGGAGGCTGCGGTTCCTGGTTTCGGTCTCCCGGCAGCGGACGAGCAGCGCCTCCACGTCCGCCCGGACCTTGGTCATCCCTTCCAGAAACACCTTGCCCGCCTCCGTCAGCCGGATCCCGCCCGGGCCCCTTTCAAGAAGCCGGAAGCCGACCTCCCCCTCCAGCCGGTTCAGCTGCTGCTGCAGCGCCGGCCCGGTAATGAACAGCGCCTCCGCGGCCGCGCTGATACTGGTGTATTTGGATACGGCGATAAAGGTATCCACGTTCCTGGTATTCATCCGACCCCTCCGTTCCGCTCCGGGTGAAAAGCTTTTCCTTTTCGCCATTATACCAGAAATCTTCTGGAAAAGCAACCGGGAACCAACTATAATTGGAAGCAAAGAGACCGGATCATGCATATGTTTGTTTATGCTGTGCCGGCAAGCGGATAAGAAAGGGGTTTTTGCTTATGAAAAAGAACATTACCCGCCGTTCCTTCCTGAAAGGCGCCGCCATCGGCGCTGCCGGGCTGACCATGGCGGGCGCCGGCCTGAACCTCCGTCAGGCCAAAGCGGAAGACGAAATCGCCTGGGACTCTGAATACGATGTCGTCGTGCTGGGGTACGGCGGCGCCGGCGCCAACGCGGCCGTGGCGGCCTTTGAAAACGGCGCCAAGGTCCTGCTGGCCGAAAAAGCGCCCGAAGGCGCCGAAGGCGGCAACACCGCGGTCTCCGGCCAGTTCGTTATGGCCACCGACGACGCGGACGGCCTGTACGACTACCTGACCACCCTGATGGGCAAGTTCCAGAACTGGGATCCCGAAGCGGTCCGCGCCTACTGCGAAGGCTGCGCCGAGAACTACGGCTGGATGACCGGCGCCATGGGCGGCGATCCCGCCATCATCTCCCCGGTCGAGCATCCCTCCGCCGGCATGGAAGCCCGCAACACCGACTGGAAACTGGCCGACGGTCAGGAAGGCCGCCTGTCCGACCCGTACAAGATCGGCCGGACCGACTACTGGTATTACAACTGGGCCGAGTTCCCCGAAATCCCCTCCAGCAAGCACTGCCTGTGCCTGACCGCCACCGGCACCCGCTTTGACCGCGGCTACTACAACCTCTGCCAGAACGCCGTCAAGGCCCGTCCCATCGACGTGTGGTTCTCCGCCCCCGGCAAGAAGCTGATCACCGACGCGGAAGGCGCTGTCATCGGCGTCATCATCACCAAGGACGGCAAGGATCTCAAGATCAAGGCCAACGGCGGCGTCGTGCTCTGCTGCGGCGGCTTTGAGCACAACCAGGAAATGATCACCTCCTACCTGCAGATGCCCTACGTCCATCAGCAGGGCGGCCTGTACAACGACGGCGACGGCATCAAGATGGCCCTGGGCGCCGGTGCGGACCTGTGGCATATGTCCAACTCCGCCGGCTTCACCTGGACCCACAAGCGGCCTCACCTGGATACCGTTTCCCTGTTCGGCGGCCCGAGCTCTGCCACCGGCATCTACGTGGGCCTTGGCGGCGACCGTTTCATGAACGAATCCGCCGCGACCCGCCACGGCCGCATCTACATCGGCGGCCGCTGGATCTCCACCCCCATGCCCCTGCCCGCCTACCTGGTGCAGGATGCCGATCAGCTTGCCGCCGGCAAGAAGCTGGTCAGCTCCTTCTCCGACGGCTATGTCGATGAGCTCGCCACCGGCGAAGTCCTGATGGGCAACACCCTGGAAGAATTGGCCGAGGCGATCCGCAATTCCGAAGGCGGCAAGGACGCCCCCGACTTCAGCACCGAGCGCTTCGTCGCCACCGTCAACGCCTACAACAAGCGCTATGACGCCGGCGAGGACGCCGACTACGGCCGTCCCTTCAGCACCATGGTGCCCGTGAAGAAGGGCCCCTTCTACGCCACCAAGATCGGCCCGACCTACTTCAACACCCAGGGCGGTCCCCGCAAGAACAAGTTCGGCCAGGTCATCAACACCGAAGGCATGCCCATCGAAGGCCTGTTCGAGGCCGGTGAAATGGGCTCCATCTTCGCCGATATGTACAACGGCTCCGGCAACCTGGGCGAGACCATGGTCTTCGGCCGTATCGCCGGCACCAACGCCGCCAAGCGCGCCAAGGGCGAATTCAAGAGCGAAGACAAGCCCGTGACCACCTGGGTCGGCGAGATCTACGCCCCCGGCACCACCCGTCCGGCCGGCAAGGAAGAAGCCGCGGCGGCGAACGTCACCGGCACCTTCAAGGACGGCGAATACGAAGGCACCGGCACCGGCTTCGGCGGCAAGATCAACGTCAAGGTCACCATCCAGGGCGGCAAGATCGCCAACGTGGAAGTCCTCAGCCAGACCGAGACCGAGGGCGTCGGCGGCGCGGCGCTGCCGGAGTACGTACAGCGTACCCTGGACAAGCAGAGCGCGGATATCGACGTCGTCACCGGCGCGACCTACACCCTCAAGGGCTATCAGGAAGCGGTCAACGATGCCCTTTCGAAGGCCCTGTAATTCTCCTGTCCCGCTGACGGATGTCAGCGCGTAATACCCGCGCAAAAGCGCCCGGGCTCCCTCCGCAAAAGGAGAGGCCCGGGCGTTCTGCTTGCCGGAAAGGAGAGATCTGCTGAATCCGTTATTTCCTGAAATCTTCCGTCATGATTGGTCAGGTGTTTATAATCCCACCTTCGTAAACGGAACAGGTGCGTCTGTTCCGCCTCACAAGTCGCCGCAGGCAAAATGCCCTGCCGGAAAAGCAGGGCATATGCTGGTTATTTCGCCGGTTGTTCTGCCTTTTCTTTCCGTCCGGCCGCCGCGGAGGGCATCCGGATCTTTTTATTCCGCCAGGACAGCACCACGCTCTGCAGCAGGATGAAGAAGCAGAGCATCGCGCCGGTGGTGATGGACTGCCACCAGGGTTCCCGCAGCCCGGAGGTGACGACGATGGACTTGATGGTGGTCAGCGTCAGGACGCCGAAGAAGGTACCGATCACGTTGCCCACGCCGCCGGTCAGCAGCGTCCCGCCGATGATGGACGAGGCGATGGCGTTCATCTCCGAGGCAGTGGCGTTGGTGGCGTTGCCGGCGCAGGTGTGCATGGTAAAGACGAACCCGGCGATCCCGGCCAGGAGGCCTGAGATCAGGTGCGCCATAAAGCGGGTCTTGCGAACGTTGATGCCCAGCATCAGAGCGCTCTGCTGATTGCCGCCCACGGCGTAAAAGCCGCGGCCCAGCTTCAGGAAGCGCAGCAGGAGGAAGATCAGAACCACCGCCGCCAGGGCGATGATCACGCCGATCTCCATCTTGGCGGGAATCATGATCCCCTTCTTGTTGGGCGAGCCCAGCCAGGGGATTTCCAGCCGGCGCTGCAGCAGGGCAGCGATATCGCCCGTCGCCTTCTGAGGCTGCACGCTGATGATGGTGATCATGCCGCGGGCAAAGAACATACCCGCCAGGGTAATGATGAAGGGCTGAATCTCCAGAAAGGCGATGAGCGCGCCCTGCACGGCCCCGAAGGCCAGGCCGATCCCCACGGCAACCAGCACGGCCAGGAAGATCCGCATGCTGTCGGACATGTCCGTGCCCTGAAAGATGCTGCCGTTCAGGATCATGACGCAGACCATCGTCACCAGGGCGGTGACGCCGCCCACGGAAATATCGATGCTGCCCGTGATCATCACCACGGTCAGCCCGCAGGAGATGATGATCAGGAAGGCGTTCTCGTTGAGCATGTCAAAGATCTGCTGGGGCTTGAGGAAGCCGCCGCCGAAGGCGATCATGGCGATGATGTACATCACCGCGAAAATGCCGATGGTGATGCTCATCAGCAGGATGGTATCCGTGACCGGTTCCCGGCGGACCGCTTTCAGATCAGGTTTCCGAACACTCATGGCTTATGCCGCCCCCTTCCCGCCCGCTGCCGGCTGCAGCCGGGCCATGTGCCGATTTCTCAGGCCCGCGATCCAGTTCTTGACCACCGGAGAGCCCAGCACAACCAGCAGGATGATGACCACGGCCTTGTAGGCCTTGACGTCCGTGGAGGAAACCTTCATGGCGTAGAGCGTGGTGGTCAGCGCCTGAATGGTGTAGGCACCCAGCACGGAGCCGATCATCTTGAACTTGCCGCCGCCCAGGCTGTTGCCGCCGATGGCCACCGCCAGGATGGCGTCCATTTCCACGTTCAGGAGCAGGGTTTCATGATTGATCAGCTGCAGGCGGCTCACGCCGATCACGCCGGATACCGCACAGCACAGTCCCAGCAGCACGAAGGCCAGCAGCTTCATGCCCACGGCGTTGATGCCGTTCAGCCGGGCCGCTCCCTGGTTGATGCCGACGGACTGCAGGTACAGCTCCAGGGTGGTCAGGCGGAACAGCAGGGCGAAAAACACCCCCATCACCGCCACG
>CAMJXZ010000115.1 GCA_946409855.1 uncultured Clostridia bacterium
GTCCTGGTAATAGATCGGCACGTTCACCTGGGGCACCGGGGTGGAGCCGTTTTTATGGCAGGTGAAGGTGATGGAAGAGGGATTGGGATTGCCGCTGTTGTACCTGACCCACTGCTTGTCGGCGGAGGAAAGGGTGTAGCCGATGGGGATCATGGAGCTGTTGGCGTACACGTACACGGACTTGGTCACGGCGACCACTTCGGTGTTGAGGTTGTTGCCGTACTGGTCGTTGTAGTAAACGGTGACGTAGCCCGCGGGGGCTGCCGTTACGCTCTTTTTGTAGTAGAAGGTGACCGTCGAGGGGGTGGCGACGCCGCCGGAAACGATGACGTAGGCGCTGCCGGTCCCGTTCAGGATATAGCCGGGCACCAGGCCGGAACGGGGATAGATGGTGCTGTTGGCGATCAGGGAAACGGTGTCGGTGGCGAGGACGGCGCCGTTTTCATCGCAGTACCTTACCGTGACATAGGCCGTGGACACCGGCGTCGCGGTGGGCGCCGCCGTCACGGGAGCGGAATAGGTGAAGGTGACGAAGGCGGGCGATGCCACGCCGTTTGTGATGGTGACGTACTGGGAAGCGGCCGATACCAGGGAGTAGCCCGAGGGCACTCTGGAAGGATTGGCGTAAATGGTGCCGCTCCTGTAGAGCTGGACGGAATAGTCGGTGAAAAGGACGGTCCCGTTCCGGTCCACATAGCGCACGGGAACGGTCACGGCGGAGGATACGGCGGTGGGGGCCGCGGTGGGCGCGGCCGTCACGGTGGAAGAGCAGTTGAATACCACCGAGGAGGGGACCGCGACGCCGTTGGTCACATTGATCTGGTAGCTGGTGCTGCCGATGATCCGGTAATTGCCGCCGAGCAGGCCGGTGTCGGCGTAAATGACGCCGGAAACGGGCATGTCACGGTTGACCTGGAGCAGGACGGCGCCGTTTTGGTCCACATAGCTGACCGTGACCACGGCGGAGGCCGCCGCGCCGAAGAGCAGCTGCTGCGTCCTGGGGCCGGCCACACCGTCCACGGTGAGGCCCATGGCCCGCTGGAATTCGCGCACGGCCGTACGGGTCCGGTTGCCGTAGATCCCGTCGACGGTGTCGTTGGCGCTGAGGTAACCAAGCTCCTTCAGGCGCATCTGCAGCCGGGTGACGGCATCGCCCCTGTCGCCGATGGTCAGGGTGGTGTAGGCCTCCTGGGTGGGCTCCGCTGTGGGGACGGCGGTGGGCGCCATCGTCACATAGGGCGTAGGCGTCGGGAGCGTGTCGGGGGTCAGGGGTGTCACGGCCGGATCGACTCCGGTGCCGGAGGACAGGACGAGGGTCATATAGATGAGCAGCGTTTTCAGAAGGTCCATGACTTCATCTCCTCACAGTCGTTTGGTGCCAAAGAATCCTTTCAGCCGATCCGGCTGTCTGTATCAAACTATTTAACGCGCGGTCAGGAGATCCCGTTCCCGGAAAAACCGCCTGCCCTGGCGGAAATTATCTGAGCGCGTCCACGTCGATGAATTTGTCGAACTCGGGCAGGATGCCGATCCCGTCCGGATAATGGGCGGCGAACTGCGGGACGGCGTGGGAGGGGAAGGAATTCCCTTCGATGAACAGGGGCCCCTTTTCGGTGATGGCCACGTCCCATGCCACGAACCGCACCTGGGGCACGACGCGCATGGCCTCAAGGCACATGGCCTTGGCCTCCTCCCAGAAGGGGATGCGGAACCCGACGATGGGGGTGGAGGTCATCGGGTGTTTTTCAAACACATTGCCGGCCTTGTCGGCGGCCACGGTCTTCAGGACCCCGCTGTCCAGGTCCACCCGGGCGGCCATGCCGCCGCAGTCCACGTTGTCCATCACCTTGCCGTTGCCGATGCGGACGAAAGCGTAAACGATGCCTTCCCGCTTGTCCCCCAGCATGGTGGCGATGCGCACGGTGTTCACAGAGGTCGGGCACATGCCGGACATCACGGGATGCTGGACCACCATTTCTTCCACAATGGCGTTCCCCATGCCTTCGAGCCGCTTCCGGAAGGCCTCGGTGTCCCCTTCCCAGTCCTGCCTCTGGAATTTGACGATGCCCTGGCCGGAGGAACCCTCCAGGGGCTTGTACAGGCAGGTATCCAGGCCGGACAGGAAATCCCGGAACTTTTCGGGGTCGGTGTTTTCGTCCAGTCGGATCCACCGGCGGCCGATGTGGCCGGCAAAAGTTGAGTTGAATTCGGTCTTGTCGTCAAAAAAGTGCCAGTACGCCTTGTCGTTCATCTTCCTGACGATGGCGTTGGATATTCCCCGGGTGATGACGGTGCGCTTCTGGGCGTCGTTCAGGCGGTACATTTCGGCGATCTTGTAATCCATGTAGCCGGCGTTGAAGCGGACGGCGCAGCGCAGCATGTCCCGGAGCAGCCAGGCTTCGGACAATCCGGTCTTCCCGGAAAGCATTTTGGCGGTCTCGTACATCCGCTTCCAGTCCATCCTGGCGGCGCGCTTTACAAGAAAGGCGATATCCGGCATTTCGGTTCCCTCCGGTCACACATTGAAGCGGAACAGCGTCACGTCGCCGTCCTGCATCACATAATCCTTGCCCTCCGAACGTATCAGGCCCTTTTCCCTGCAGGCGGCCATGCTGCCCAGTTCTTTGAGGGTATCAAAGGGAACGATCTCGGCGCGGATGAAGCCCCGCTCGAAGTCGGTGTGGATCTTGCCGGCGGCCTGGGGGGCCTTGGTGCCTTTTTTGATGGTCCAGGCACGGCATTCGTCCTCGCCGGCGGTCAGGAAGGAGATCAGGCCCAGCAGGCGGTAGCAGGCCTTGATCAGCCGGTCCAGGCCGCTTTCCCCGATGCCCAGGTCCTTAAGGAATTCCTGTTTTTCCTCCGGGTCCATCATGGCGATCTCTTCCTCGATGCGGGCGGAGATGACCAGCATCTCGGCGCCCTCGGCCGCGGCCTTTTCCCGGACGCTTTTAAGGAAGGGAATGCTGTCCTCGTCCGTCCCGAGGGCGTCCTCGGCGATGTTGGCGGCGTAGATCACGGGCTTGACGGTCAAAAGGAACCAGTCCCGGATCACCGCGGCCTCGTCGTCCGTGGCCGGGAATGTGCGGGCGGGCGCGTCGCTCTCCAGGTGACGGAGCACGCGGGCGGCCAGGTCGGCCTCGAAGGCGTATTTCTTGTCCCCGGTCTTGATCATCTTGGCGGCCTTGTCCCCGCGCTTCTGCACGGTCTCCATATCCGCGAAGATCAGTTCCAGACTGATGGTCTCCATATCCCGGGCCGGGTCGACGCTGCCGTCCACATGGATGATGTTTTCGTCCTCAAAGCAGCGGACCACGTGCACGATGGCGTCGCATTCCCGGATATGGGACAGGAATTTGTTGCCCAGGCCCTCGCCCTTGCTGGCGCCTTTGACCAGGCCCGCGATATCCACAAATTCCACCGAGGCGGGGGTCACTTTTTTGGGATGGTACATTTCGTCCAGTACCGAAAGCCTTTCGTCCGGCACGGCGACCACGCCGGTGTTGGGCTCAATGGTGCAGAAGGGGTAATTGGCTGCCTGGGCGCCCGCGCCCGTGATCGCGTTGAACAGCGTGCTCTTGCCCACGTTGGGCAGGCCTACGACGCCTAATTTCATGGTTTTGCAGTCTCCTTAAAGGTGGATTTCATGTTTTTTTCCGGCGCTTTCGGCGCCATACGCCGCATGGACGGCGGCAAAAAATTATTATATCATAATCATCCGTTTTTCTCAACAGGCTCTGACTTCGTATCCATATGTCCGTCCCGGTACATGCTGAAGGAATCCATCGGGTAATTTTTCAGGTTGTCCAGGATGGACCGTCCGTCGGCCTTTCCGAGGAGGCCGGTGCGGGAACGGGTCAGTTCCGCCTCGGCCATCTGCCGGGAGGGACCGCCCACGCAGCCGCCGGGGCACATCATGCCCTCGATGAAGTCCTCCTCCAGCCGGCCGGACTTGAGCAGCATCAGCGCCCTGCGGCACTCCTCGCCGCCGGCGCAGGTAAGGAGCTTGACTTTGGAGGTGTCCTCGCCCATCTCCTTCATCGCCTCGATCACCGCCGCGGCCACGCCGCCGGAGGAAGCGAATTTCTTGCCGTAGAGCGAAGATTCCTGGTAGGGCTCGGCCACGGGCTCCAGGGCAATGTTCCGGCTTTCCAGCAGGCTGACCATCTCGCCGAAGGTGATGGCGTAATTGGCGTTGTCGGCGATGAAGCTGTTCAGCGTTTCGCCTTTCTTGGCGATGCAGGGGCCGATGAACACGGTGACGCAGCCGGGGTGGATCGCCTTCAGGTAGCGGTTGACGGCCACCATGGGGCTGACGGTGGAGGACTTGTTTTCTTCGTACTGCTTGGGGAACTGGTGGCGCAGAAGGCTGATGAAGGCGGGGCAGCAGGAAGTGGTCATTTTTTTGCCCTCATGCATGGCCTCGATCCATTCCTTTGCTTCATAGGCGGCGGTCATGTCCCCGCCCAGGCCGACCTCCACCATATCGGCGAAGCCGACCTCCTTCAGGGCCTTGCGCAGGGAGGCCATGCCGATATCCTTGCCGAACTGGCCCTCGGAGGCCGGGGCGCACATGGCGTAGACCGGTTTTCCGGCCTTGATGGCCTCGATGATCTGCACCAGGTAAATGCGGCTACCGATGGCGCCGAAGGGGCAGGCGTGGATGCAGTGGCCGCAGTGGACGCACTTGCTTTCGTCGATGTTGCAGAAGCCGTACTCGTCCCAGCTGATGGCCCCCACCGGGCACATCTTTTTGCAGGGGCGTTCCAGGTGGATGATGGCGCCGTAGGGGCAGGCCTTGGCGCACATGCCGCATTCCCTGCATTTTTCGGGATCGATGTGCATCCGCCTCTCGCCCTTGGAGATGGCGCCGAAGCGGCAGGAATTCATGCAGGCCCGGCCCAGGCAGAAGCGGCAGTTGTCTGTCACGGAATAGGTGGAGGTGGGACAGTCGTCGCAGGCGGGACGGATCACCTGCACCACGTTCCTGGTGTCGTTGGTGACGTCGGCGTTCTGTCCGCAGGCCAGGCGGATGCGCTCCCGGACGATGGCGCGCTCCTTATATACGCAGCAGCGGTAATCCGGCTTGGGGCCGGGGGAGATGGTCATGACGATCTTTTCTTTTTCGTCTTCGTTGAGCTTGTCCTCCCAGGCGAGGCGGCATACTTCGGTGGCGATATCGTGCTTCAGGTCCCGGATGCCCTTGTCGTTGGTGATCATGGTACCCTCCGTTTATCCGTTCCCGCGTTCCGTTCACAGCGGAACAGGGGTGTTTTTCGGGCGCGGGCCCGTCTATCCGATTATACCATACCCCGGCACGGCTGAAAAGTTCTTTCGCCCTGAAAAACAGACGGGGGGCGCATTTGCGGCTGTTCCGGCGCGCTGTCTTCTGATATAATGGACCGGAGCGGATAAAAAAGGCGGCCCTGATCTGCGGCCGCGGCGAAGGGGGACGGAAAACATGATCCGGATGGAGTGCCCCGCGGGCAGCGCCTGCGGGGGATGCCGCGGCCGGGGAGAATACGGCGGGCTTCTCAAAAAAAAGCAGGCCCGGGTGGAGGAGCTTTTAAAGTCGCTCTGCCCGGTGGAGGACATCGTGGGCATGGAGGACCCCTTCCATTACCGCAACAAGGTCCACGCCGCCTTCGGCAGGGACGAAAGGGGCAGGATCATCGCCGGTCCCTACGCCGGGGGGACCCATAGGATCGTCCCGATGGACGCGTGCCTCATCGAGGACGAGGGGGCATCCCGGACCGTCCGGGCCGTGCGGGACCTGATGGCGGAATTCTCCGTCGAGCCCTACGACGAGGACAGCGGCAGGGGATTGATGCGGCACGTGCTGATCCGCACCGCCCGCCGGACAGGGGAGATGCTGGTGACCCTGGTCATCGGCCGCACCCCCTTTTCCGCCCAAAGGGCGTTTGTCGCGAAGCTCCTGAAAAAATGCCCCTGGATCACCACGGTATGCGTCAGCCTGAACGCGAGGCATACCTCCATGATCCTGGGTCCCTCCACCCGCACGGTGTACGGGCGGGGCTTCATCGAGGACCGCTTGGCGGGCAAGGTGTTCGCCCTGGGCCCCAATTCCTTTTACCAGGTCAACCCGGTCCAGACCGAAAAGCTCTACGCCAAAGCCTATGAATTCGCCGCCCTCACCGGACGGGAAACGGTGCTGGACGCCTACTGCGGCGTGGGGACCATCGGCCTGGGATGCGCCGATAAGGCCGGAAAGGTCGTCGGCGTGGAAGTGAACCGGGACGCGGTCCGGGACGCCGTGGGCAACATGAAGCGCAACGGGATCACAAACGCCTCCTTCGTCTGCGCCGACGCCGGGCAGTACATGCGCCGCCTGGCCGCCGAAAAGGCAAGGATCGACGTGGTCTTTATGGACCCGCCCCGCGCCGGCAGCGACAGGCGCTTCCTTGACTCCCTTTCAGTCCTCGCGCCGGACAGGGTCGTCTATATCTCCTGCATGCCGGAGACCCTGGCCCGGGACCTGCTCATCCTTCGTCGGATGGGCTGGCGGGCGGAAAGAGCCGTGCCCTTTGACATGTTCCCGTGGACGGAGCACGTCGAGACGGTTGTGAGCCTTTCCAAGGGCGAGATATCGAGCAAACCCGTCCGTGTCGAGTTCTCCCTGGAAGGTCTGGACACCTCCTGTCTGCTGAACGACGCCACCTATCAGCAGATCAAGGATTACGTCCTTGAGCACACGGGACTGCATGTTTCGACCCTCTACATTGCCCAGGTGAAAGCGAAGCATGGCATCATTGAACGGGAGTGCTATAACAAGGCGAAAAGTGAGGGCAATCGGGTACCGAAATGCCCGCCAGAGAAGGAGAGAGCGATCGAGGAGGCGCTGCGGCATTTTCAGATGATCCCGTCAAGGGAACCGGTCTGATCAGCGAATCACAATCCTGATGCAAAGGAGGACACCGACTGTGACGCCAGTCAGAATTGCAGCCTTGACGGCTGATGTGATGATGCTTATCGTATGCATTCGCATAATGGCTCGCAGTCGTGCCGGATCCGGGAAGAGATCGATTCATGTCCCGTCTGCGTGGCTGTGGCTTATGATCATCGCAACCGTGGGGATCAGTTCGCTGCTGATCCTCTTCGGTGAATCTTTGAGAATCTACGGAGTAATTGTTTTTACGATCATGTGGTTATTCGGCTTCAGTCTTTCAGTGCTGGGAGCCAACTTCCGCTGTATTTGGGACGAGACTGGGTTTTGGTATCGCACCTCATTCGGCCGGGAATACCGTTATGCCTTTGGTGACATTCGATGGATCAAACTGACCACCGGCAACAATTCATACACCAACTATCGTGTTTTCATGCCCGACAGGCATATGGATTTTGACTCGATGATGGTCAACTGCTCGGCATTTCTTGATGCATACAGCACATGGCGCAGCACAGAAAACATGGAACCCTGGCAGAACGTGGCTGAAAGGGAATGGCTGTCTGTGTACAGGACACATGGTCCGTTCCGGCAGAAGCTGGACCGGGCAGAGGGCATTGCACCCCTTCTGATCCTCTTTGGTATACTGGCTGTCCTGAATGTGATTCTCCTGGCTTTCCTGTGTGCCGCCGGATCAGCAGACATGCCTATGATTATCTTCTTTACAGCGTGCGCTGCCTTATAGATTGCTCCATTCATTGCCTTGATGGAGATAGACCGGCATCCGAAATGGATTCGCTGTTGGTATAAAGGCCCGATCCACGCAAAGCCAGATGAAGAGCAATGAAAGCACGGGATCATCGAGTGGGAGTAAATCCCCCACATTCGAGAGCCTGAAAAGCCTTGATTTACAAGGCTTTTCAGGCTTTTTCTGTAGTTGTGGGGTATTGACTTTGCGGAACATTTGCGGTATCCTTGGTGTATGATTTGCTGAACAAGCTTCGATTGTTTTGGAGGTCTGAGCAATGAAATACACAACCTACAATGTTCAACAGCTTAATCGCAAGGGGAAACCTTGGCAAGCGAGAGCAAAGTATAAGGATGTTTATGGCAAGTGGAAAGAGGTCAGCAAAATGTTGCCTGATGCCAAGGGCAAAAAAGAAGCTACGAGAATGGCAAAAGAATGGTTTGACAATCTCAATGCTGAAGCTGACCTGATGCCCAATGTGGGCAAAGCCAAGACAGTAGAAGCAACCTATAAGGAATATCTTAAACATCAATTAGATACAGGTGAGATAGAGAAAAGCACCTATAGCAATAACATTTACTCATTTAACAAGTATATCAAGCCCTATTTGGGTGATTATATCTTTGCTACAGTTGATAAGACAGTAATCAATGGTTGGATTACAAAGTTGTATCAGTTGGGATTATCGCAGAATACGATACACACAACCTATGCAAGACTGAAAAAAGTCTATAATTACTTTTTCAACAATGGCGAATTGCTAAGAGACCCTTTCAAGGGCATTAAAATGCCTAAGAAGGGTGAAGCAAAGATAACCCATCTGACCAATGAGCAAATGGATAATGTATTGTCTGCGGTTTATGTGGATTATGAACCACAAGACCCTATGTATGTGGGCATACTATTGGCATTCTATGCAGGGTTAAGGCGTGGCGAGATTTGCGGACTTAGATGGAATGATATAAACTTTTACAAGCACACAATTACAATTAGGTCTGCGGTTGGTGTAAGTAATGGTGTAGCAGGAGACTATACTAAGAACCCTAAAATAAAAGCTCTAATAGAACCTTCCCTATGTTGCCTCAGTTAGAGCAAGCATTGAAGGAAAGAAAGGTTTTACTTAACCCTCTTGATAGTTGGTATGTAGTTGGAGAGGGTGAAACCTTTATGAGACCTCAACAGTATAATCGCCTCTTTAGTGAGTTTATTGAAAGAAATAGCTTAGTTGATGCCTATGGAAAGAAGATAGTCCCCCACGGACTTAGACATAACTTTGCAACAGTTGGTATTCGTGCAGGAATGGATATAGCAAGCCTTGCCCTGATGATGGGACACGCCAGCAGAGCAATGACCCTTGATACCTATGGGGATGCAAATGCAGATGCTCTATCCCTTGCAAGCGTTAAGCTAAAAGATACATTCAATGAGAATACTGAATACTTTAGGCTTGAAGAAGAACAAGATGAACACAAAGAATAAGACGCTTGACATTTCTTTGGATTTTGCTATAATAAAAGTTGTCCGATAAACTTGAATTTGACGAGGTAAGACAAATGACCATCCAAACAGTTGAACAAAACAACATAT
>CAMJXZ010000116.1 GCA_946409855.1 uncultured Clostridia bacterium
TGCGCACGCCCCTGACCTCCATCATGGGCAGCGCGGACAACCTGCTGTCCAGCGGCGACAGCCTGGACGCGCAAACCCGCGGCCAGCTTTATGCCGATATTTACGACGACGCCCAATGGCTGAACGGGATGGTGGAAAACCTGCTCTCCGCCAGCCGGATGGAGGACGGCAGCCCGAACCTGAACATGACCACTGAGCTGATGGACGATATGATCGCCGAAGCCGTGCGGCACATGGGCAGGCGGCTGGACGGCTATAACGTCGTCCTGAACGGGGCGGACGAGCTCCTGTTCGTCAGGGCGGACGCCCGGCTGATCGTCCAGGTCATGCTCAATCTGCTGGACAACGCCGTTAAATACGCGCCGCCCGGCTCTGCCATCCGCATCGACACTATGGGCGCAGAGGACCGGGTGCTGGTCCGCGTCGCGGATGAAGGCCCGGGCATCCCCGATGAACAGAAGGCGCGCGTCTTTGACCTGTTCTACACGGGCGGCAATCCCACCGGCGACAGCCGGCGGGGCCTGGGCCTGGGGCTGGCGCTGTGCCAGTCCATCATGAAAGCGCACCGCGGCGCCATTGCCGTCCGCGACAACACGCCGCGCGGCTCGGTCTTTGAACTGACTTTTCCCAGGGACGAGGTGAACATCGATGAATAAGCCGCTGATCCTGATCGTGGAGGACGACCCGCCCATCCGCAATCTGATCAACGTGGCGCTGGAAAGCCATGACTACCGCGCGCTAACAGCGGCCGGCGCGGGCAGCGCCCTGCTGGAAGCAACCTCCCATAACCCCGATATCATGCTGCTGGACCTGGGGCTGCCCGACCTGGACGGGGTGGAAGTGATCCGCAAAATCCGCTCCTGGTCCAACATGCCCATCATCGTCATCAGCGCCCGCAGCGACGACAGCGACAAGATCGAAGCCCTGGACGCGGGGGCGGACGATTACCTGACCAAGCCCTTTTCCGTGGACGAACTGCTGGCCCGCCTGCGCGTCACCCTGCGGCGCCTTCACCAGATGCAGAACGAAGGCCCGGAAACGGCCGTGTTCGTCAACGGGCCGCTTACCATCGACTACGCCGCCGGATGCGCCTGTATGAACGGGGAGGAGCTGCACCTGACGCCCATCGAGTATAAGCTCCTTTGCGTGCTGGCCCGAAACTGCGGCAAAGTGCTGACCCACAAGTACATCACCCAGCAGGTCTGGGGCACCGCCTGGGAAAACAACGTGGCTTCCCTGCGCGTGTTCATGGCGACGCTGCGGAAAAAGCTGGAATCCTCCTCCGCCGTCCAGGTGTATATCCAGACCCACGTGGGCGTCGGCTACCGGATGATCAAGGGCATCGAGTAACGCCATCCATACCGGAGGGCGTCCCTCCGCGATCCGTCTTCCCGCGGACGGTCCGCCGTCCCGCCCGCGGCGGGCAATAACATCCCGGCATGTCAGCGGGCCTGCCGGCCCTTCCGGAATTTCATTGTCCGCATCACGGGATTCCCGTTTTTTCATCTGTCCGCATCCCGGTCTCATCCCCCAAAAACACGAACATTCCAAAACCTATGATGTACCAGCATAAATCGTCGTTATTCAGCTGAATTTCAACGATTTTTCAACGAATATTCAACGGTTTTTCAACGGTTTTTCAACGGATTTTCAACTTGCCTTCCACGGCGCCATGTGCTATGATGGTACTGTCCCAGAGGAAGGACGCCGGGTGAGCGCTCACCGGGCGTCCTTTTTCCGTGCGCCCAACGCAAAAAGGAACGGAAGCTTTCCGCTCCCGTCCCTTTTTGCCGTACTTCCTTTTGGCTTATTCGACAGGCACAAAATCCATCTCGCTCAGGAAATGGACGGCCTGGGCCACCATCTTGTCGGTGACGCCGCCTTCGGCTGTCAGGACAAACTCAATCTCATAGCCCCTGTAGATGGCGTAGAACACCAGGAAATCCGTCTCGTCCTGGTTTTCTTTGACCACCATCAGCCTGGTGCCGTGGGTCGTTTCCATGTAGGTGATCTCCACGCTGTCTTCCTCGCGGAAGGTCTCCTCGATCTTCGCCAGGGCTTCGCTGTCCAGGTCGTTCAAGCGGTCCACCTCGTACAGCAGCTCCTCGGCCGCCACGGAAATGGACATCTCGGGCTTGCCCTCGCCGGCGGTCAGGGTGGCGATGTAACGGGCCTCGTCCGAATACAGGGTGTTCAGCCGGTAGCCTTCCGGCAGCGCGCAGCGCAGCTCAAACGCGCCCTTCACGCTGATGGTGCCCATGACCACCTTCCCGGCGACTGTAGTCTCCGCCGCGGAAACGGCGCAGCACAGCGCCAGGGTCAGGCAGACCAGCACAGAAAATGCTTTCTTCATGTTCTCTTCCTCCTGCGGTTTGCGGCGTCCCTCAGCGGGTCGATACGTACTTCTTGCTGATGAAACCGACCATCCCGGTTTCCGGGTCGTAGACCTGATACCAGTTCCTGGTCTCCGCCAGGACGGTCAGCTTCTTTCCCTGCAGGCAGGTGCCGATGCGCTCCGCCTCCGTGGAGGGGGCCCAGCGCAGGTTCACCCAGCCGGACGCGCGGGAAGGACGGGCGTATACGTTGAAGCGCTGTTCCACCAGCTTGCCGGACCGGAACTCCGCGTTCAGATCGGCCAGCACCTTGTCCGCGTCCGTCACCGTGGTCGAAGGCGAGGAAGACCCGCCGGGATTGTACGGGCCCGGGTTGGTCCTGGTCAGGTAACGGGTGGATACAAAGGCGGCGTATTCATCCGTGCCGTAATCCGGCTTGTTGTACCGGTACAGGATCAGCGCCCATTCCGGGGTGGTAAAAGCGTCCACGTAGATTTTCGACCCGTACGGAAGGGACCCGACGACCCGGCCGTTGATGGATTCCCGTACGTTCAGCCCGCCGCCGTTGTCCGTCTTCACGTAGTAGAAGCCGGCGTTCGGGTCCGGCGTGTCGTCCTCGGCATAAGCCGGGAAGGCGCACAGCGCCGCCAGCGTCAGGACGGCCAGCGCCAGGGAAATGATCCTGTTTTTCATCCGTCTGTACCTCCTTCGTCAAGGGGCTGAAACCGGCAGCCCGCGCCCGGGGCCTTATTGGGCCGGCTGGGCGGACTGGTTCTTCGCGTCGATGTATTTGTTCAGTTCGTTCATCTGGTCAAGGAGATTCTGCGCTTCCGCTTCGTCCTTGGGGATGTTCAGCAGGATGCCCAGCACGCCCATATAGGTGTTGTTCGTATATTTGGCGATCAGGGGCGCCACGCCGGACTCCTCCGCCGTGTTTTTCATCGTCTGGATGGTGGTTACGGATGCGGCCGTCATGCTCACCGCCAGGATAACGGCCAGCACGCCGACCACGATGGAGCCGATGCCCGCGCCCTTTTTGCTGCCCTTCAGGGCGCCGATGCCCAGCATCAGCGCGGCCAGCCCCAGCACCGCGGCGAGACCGCCGCCGATGACGCCGGTCAGGAAAGCCAGAAGCAGGGCAGCCACGATCCCTACGATGCCCAGCACGATTCCCAGTACGGGATGTCCGGTCTTGCCATATTCACTCATTTTGTTTTCCTCCGTTTCTTCCCGATCCTTCGCGGATCAGGGCTGTTTGAAATCTGTTGCCCAAAGATTACTTGATATCCTTGCGGTCGAACACGTGGATGGCCGCCGGCAGGAAAATGCCCATGGTCACCGCGGAAACCACGAGGGCGTCCACTGTCTTGGGATTGGCGCTGCCCAATATCTGATCAGGCATGTAATTGCCGAGGGCGAAGCCCTTGTTCCTGAACAGCTGGTCCAGGCCCGCGTCAATGGCCCCGTAAATCAGCCCCAGCAGCCCCATGCCCAGCAGGACCGCCAGCACCGTACCCAGGGATTTGCTCCCCAGGCTGCCGCTGACCAGCAGCAGGATGGCGCAGATGCTCTGCAGAAGCAGGAACCGGAGCAGGAAAATCCGCACGCCGTCCATCACGCCGCCTTCCAGGGTAATCTTCTGGCAAAGCAGGGTACCGATCAGGTTGCCGATCACGCCCACCAGCATGAACACCAGGTTGTGCGGGATGGCCGCCAGGAACTTGGAAAGGACCGTGTAGCCCTTCTTGGGCATCTGGCCGGCGATATTCTTGATGTAACCGTGTTCCACATCCGCGTGGAAGAACATGGTGGCGGAAAGCATGACCAGCATCCCGTTGAGCAGCGGCAGCGAATCGGCAAAAATCGACGAAAGCCTGGCCGTTTCCGGAACCGGGATGGCCGCTTCATTGGAAAGCGTGTTGGCCAGCGTGACCAGCAGCTTGGCGAACGGCGTCTGGCCCAGGGCCAGCACAAACGCGATGATCAGGCAAACTTTGAATGATTTGCCCTTGAACATACGGTATAAATCCATCCGGACCAGGTTACCCATTGTGCTTCCCTCCCGTCACGCCAAGATAATACTCTTCCAGGGTCAGCGAGCGCTGGTACATCTGCCGGAGCTCCAGGCCGGCGTTCACGATGGCCTTCGCCATCGCCGGCGTCTGGTCCAGATGTTCCCGGATCTCCAGGGTGCCGTCCTCCTGGACCGCCGCCTGGATCCCGAGCTGCTCCAGCACCTTCTTCGTGTTTTCCGCATGGTTCGTACGGATCACCACGCTCTGTCCGCTGCGCTTATGAAGCTCTTCGGCGCTGAATTCGTCCAGCATCGAGCCTTCGTGGATGATGCCGTACGCGTCCGCCACTCTGGCCAGTTCGTCCAGGATATGGCTGGAGATCATGATGGTGATGTGCCTTTCGTCCCGCAGCCTGCTCAGCGTTTCGCGAACCTCCACGATGCCCTGCGGGTCCAGGCCGTTGGTGGGCTCGTCCAGCACGATCAGCTTGGGATCCCCCACCAGCGCCAGGGCAATGCCCAGACGCTGCCGCATGCCCAGCGAGAAAGAACCGGCGTTCTTCTTGGGGTCCACGTTTTCAAGCCCCACGGTCCGGAGCAGTTCCTCCACCTGGACCTTGGGGTTGATACCCATCCCCAGGCACTTGATCTTGAGGTTCTCCTGGGCGGACAGGCGGGGATACAGGCCCGGATGCTCGATCAGCACGCCTACGTGCCGCAGCATCTTTCCTTTTTCATAGCCTGTCTTGCCAAACAGGGAGTAAGTGCCCCTGGTCGGGGTCGACAGGCCGCTGATCATGCGCATGATGGTGGTCTTGCCGGCGCCGTTGCGGCCGATCAGGCCGTAGATCTGGCCCTCGCGGATGTGCAGGTTCACATCCTTCGCTGCTTCCTTCTGACCGTATACCTTGGTCAGGTTCTGTGTTTCCAGTATGTACTCCATTTTCCACCTCGTTTTGAAGTTGAGCGGCAGCCGGCTTCCGGTTTGCTTGCTTACTGATATCCCCAGGTGACGAGTTCCCAGTCGCCGCCGTCCTCGCGGGCCAGCCACCACTGGTAGTCCAGGTATTCCCCCGCTTTTTCCAGCACCGGGTTTGTCCCGTCCGAAACAAAGCTGGAAAGGAATTCAGCGCACTGCGTAAAATGCCGGCCGTCCCTCAGGCTGTTCATCCAGCGCAGGTTCTCTTCGCTGCAGGCGTCGTCGCCCGCGTAGCGCAGGCTGGTCATGGTGCATCCTTCAAACCCGGCAAACTGCTCTGTTACCAGCGCCGCCGCGGCCTGAAGTTCCGTAATATCATAAAGACTGGACTCGGAAAAGTCAATCCTTTTCGCCTCATTTTCCCGCACAAACACGATTTCTTCCTCCGGATTCTCACTGCTGATCCAGCGCAGGAGCAGCTTTCCTTCCTCTTCTTCCAGAAGCAGGCTGCCGCTCAGGCCGGAAACCGCCGGTTCCACGTCGTCCCCTTCCAGGATGGGCAGGTCGTACAGCGTCCCGTCCTCATAGCGGAAGGCCTCTTCCCAGCAGTCGTAATAGACCGCCGCGCGGAACAGATACGCCTCATGGGACACGGGAGAAACGATCTCCAGCCGGAAACCCTGGTCGTCCCGCCGGGCAAGGGTCAGCTGCGTAAACTGGGTATCGGCTTCATGCCAGCCGCCGCAGACGAACGCCTCCATTTCAGCGGCCGAGGGGGAAGCGGTGTAAGACCCGCCGGTGCATTCCTGCACCGCCCCGTCCCGCACCACCAGGTCCCAGGTCTGAGCCTGGTCACAGGCGATGGGGGTGAGATAGTGGCGGACGATCACGGTCGCTTCGCCGTCGCCCAGCGCCGCGTAGCGGACGATGTAATACCCGTCTTCGTATTCCGCGGAGACCAGACGGATGACCGAGTCGTCCCCCACCAATTCATCCGCCACCCAGCGCCGGTCGTTTTCCCGGACCGGGATGCGGATCACATAGGTGCCGTTTTCCACCCGGCACATGACGGTGCCGTTATCCGGTTCCTCGGCGAAAGCGCCGGCCGCGGCGGACAGGGCCAGCACGGCGGCCAGAAACAGAATCCATGCTTTTTTCATGATTTTGATCTCTCCTTGTTCATATGCTTTTCCGCAAAAGGGGCTGCTGCAGTATCATCCTGCAGCAGCTCCGTGATCAGCGGCCGTGTCCCTCCCGCGGGCCACGGTTCACGCGTGGTCAGCCGTTTTCTTCCGAATCGTAGACCGTTTCGGTGATCACGGTCTCTTCAAAGCGCATGCCGTCCCCGGCGTTTTCCTTTTCATCCTGCCAGATCAGCTTGCCGTCGGCATCCAGGAAGAATTTCGCCTGTCCGTCTTCGTAGATCACGTTGGCGTTCACGATATTTCCCGCGTCGTCGTAGACGTAATCCGTCCGGATGCCGAAGGGCAGGGAAACCAGGGCATTTTCGTCCGCGTGATAATGGCAGTTGTACTCCCAGACGCTGTTTTCCCAGGCGCTGGAGCTCCATTCGACGGCCACCCTGTACCCCTCTTCTTCCCAGTACATCCGGATCACAGCGCGGTCGCACGCCCAGACGGTCAGGTCGAACCAGCCGATCTTTTCAAACGTGATGCCTTTCCCGGCGTCTTCCTCGCTGTCCACCCAGACCAGCCGGCCCTGATCGTCCAGCTCAAACCAGGTCTTCACTTCTTTTTCATAGATGGTTTCCACCAGGTCATAGCCGCCCTGGTCCAGATACGCCGTCCTGAATTTGACCGCCGGGCGCACCGTTTCCAGCCGCCTGGTTTCCGGGTTGAAGACGGTGCTGTATTCCCAGCAGTAGCCGCCTTCGTAGCTGTCCCCCATACGGACCTGCACCTTGAATTCGCCGTCCTGCGGGGTGATGTCCACATAGGCGTTTTCACTGAACCATCTGCTGTCGTACAGCGCGCGGGCCTCGTCGGAAACGCGGCCGCTGTCCTGCGCCAGCGCAGTGCCCAGCACGGTAAAGGCCAGCAGAAGCGCCAGCAGAGCTGCACACATTTTTTTCATGATGTCTTTTCCTCCTTGTTTCGTTGGCCGGCCCCTCCCTTCCGGAGGCGCAGCCGGCATGATTATTATAGAACCTTGCGTTTCGGTTGTCCAGTCCGCCCGGATGCCTTTCCCGCGGGTTTTACATGGTTTTTACATCCTGTCCTGGCGGTCTGTCCAACAGCCGGGAGCGTCCTGCGGTCCGTCAGCGCTCCTCACTGCTTGATACGCAGCATGCCGGGCGTCGGGCATCCGCGGGCCGGTTTTTACAGGTTCGAACGGGAGGAATGACACAGAAATGACGCAAAAGGCGCGGCGCTTTTTCATGAGGCTCAAGCATCCGTCCGTATCGCATCGCAGCCGGCAGCGTTCTCCCGCCCGTGCTTATTTCCGGGCGTTCCGGCAAAAAGAGAAGAAGCCCGTTCTGCGTTCTGATCCGCGGAATGGGCTCCGTATGCATGTGGTGTCCTGATCAGGATTACTTCTTGGCCTTCACGGCATCCTTCATGCCCTTGCCGGGTTTGAAGGCGGGGGTGCGGGACGCTTCGATCTTCAGCGCTTCGCCGGTGCGGGGGTTCCTGCCGGTACGGGCAGTGCGGGTGCGGGTCTCAAAGGTGCCGAAGCCGGGCAGCACCACTTTGCCGTCCGCGACCAGGCCTTCGATGATGCCGTCAAACACGGCGTCCACGACCTTGTGGGCTTCCGCTTTGGTGATCTGCGCCTTGGAGGAAACGACTTCAACCAGTTCCAGTTTATTCATCGTCAATCAATCCTTTCCTGTTGTTTGAAAAAGTATCGGGGCATCTCAGAGTATACAGTAGAAAACCTGCGAATGCAAGTGATTTCACAAAATATTATGCATTTTTTACCTGTCTTTCGCGCCGTTTTCCCGGGCTGCCCGGTCTTCCAGGCAATACCGGCGCGAAGCGGCCGCGCAGACGGCCGAAAGGACCAGCACGACGGCCGACATCATCAGGATATTCCACATGCCCGGAACGAACGGCGACAGCACGATCAAGGTCAGCCCCGCCAGGACGGAAGCAATGTCGCCGAAACGCTGGCTTTTCTGCCAGACGTCGTCATTGGCCATGCTCCATTTGGTCCTCAAACCAAACAGCGAATTCCTTTTCGCCTTCGGCATCACGTTACCCAGCACCGCCAGCAGAACGCCCACACCGATGCTCACAAACCGGTTGATATCGTCGTACGAAACGTTCCGCGCGCTTTCGGGGTCATACCGCAGGGCTCTCCACATGAAACGGAAACCCAGCAGCGTAAAGAAACCGACCACGCATACCCCGGCGAGAGCCAGGATCTTCTCGTTCCCCGTCTCCCCCTTTTTCCCCTGAAACTTCGCCAGCACCAGGAAAAACGCCCCCAGCCCCGCCGCGAACAGCGGATAGAGCAGGTTTTCGTATTTGCTCCCCACGCGGTCCGCTTCCCCGGCAAAGTTGTAATGCATCGGGACCCGGTCGGGAGCCACGATCAGGAACACAGCCGTCCCGATCACGCAGAGCAGCACAGTGGCATACACAGCCCAATACAGCTTTTTCATCGTCCTCACTCACCTCGTGTCACTGTTCATTCTCCAGACAAATGATAAGACAGGCATTGATCTGCGGAGGGGGTGATCAGGGGGAAACCTCCCCCTGATTGTAATTCGCAGCGGCGGCATGTACGCCGCGGGGTTATTCGCGCCCGGAAATTGAGCCAGTGGCTCAATTTCAGCGAATAACGGGCCGGCAGGCCCAGGGGGCAATCTTCATTTTTGCGGAGGTTAGCTTGCCATCTGGGGTTCGCAGCGCCCGGAAAACAGGCCAGTGGCCTGTTTTCAGCGAGAACGGGCCGGCAGGCCCTGGATAAAAATGCATTCCTTGCGGATTTGCCGCCCGGG
>CAMJXZ010000117.1 GCA_946409855.1 uncultured Clostridia bacterium
CTCAGGTACGTCAAGACCGACTGCGTCGTTTCCGCGATGGAATTCAAGATCAGCGGGCTCAACAAAGAGTATGACCAGACCAAGGAAGAAATGGATTCCCTGATCCCCGATGATCCCGCGGAAATGACGAAAATCGATAAGAGCACCAAGTTTGAAATCACCCAGATGAAGGAGCGGCTCACCAGCATCAAGAACACCATCAGCGCCGCCGAGGTCAATCTGGATTCCCTGCGGGTTGTCCGGCAGCAGGCCGAAAACGCCCTGCGCAGGCTGGAAATCGCGCCGATGGGCGCCTCGGTGCAGCAGCTGGTGGACCAGCTCAGCCAGGAAATCGGCCAGATCGACGCGACGCTCGGCTCCCAGGTGGAGGAGATCCGCATCGCCAACGCCAAAGCGCAGGAAATGTTCGCCGAAATCAAAACGCAGAACCGGGAAGTCCAGGCCGCGCTGGAAGAAACCGGCGCCTGGAAAACCATGGGCGCCGACAAGGTGATCGAGGAAGTCCAGCAGGAACGGGCGGCCGAGGCCGCCCAGCAGCAGCAGGCCGCCGCGGAAACGGACCAGGCCGGCACACTGACCGTTGACGAGTAACGGAAAGGAGAAGCATATGCAGTCCATCTTCGACCGGATCAAACAGAAGCAGAAAGAACGCCGGGAGCTGACCGAAAAGGAACGGCAGGAAGTCAGCAAAAAGGTGCTGGAAGCCATCCATACCACCAGCGTCCAGCGGGAGATCTACGCCATGCGCGCCCAGGACGCCATCGCCAAGGCCCGGCGGGCGGCCGCCGCCAAGGACGCAACCGGCAAGGCCATCGCTCTGCAGGAGCTCAAGCTGTGCTACGGCGTGTACCGCTACATGGGCACCCTGAATTCCGCCTACAGAACGCTGGACGCCCAGATCCAGATGCAAAAAATCACGCAGGATTTCGCCGGCGTCGTCTACACCCTTTCCTCCATCAACGTCAGCCAGCCCACCCTGAACTTCAAGGACCTGACCCGAAAGGCGCTCACGGGCCTCAAGGGGCTGGACCTGACCGGCATGGAAAACATGGTCAACGAGCTGGTGAAGGGCACCAACATGGCCACCGCGGTGGAGACCGCCGAAGATCCCTTCTGGGAAAAGCTGATCAGCGGGGAGGTCACCCTGGACAGCGAGCCGTCCGCCGTCACCGACGCCGCGCCGGCCCAGACCGCGGCGCCGGCCGCCGCGCAGACGCAGAACGGGGATGAGCTGATCGAGAACATGCTGGCCCAGCTGTCCCAGGGCCTGAGCAACAGCTGACCGAAGGAGGAAATTCCATGACCCAACCCGATATCAGCCTTCTGGAAACCGAGTTTATCCGGAACATGGAACGGGCACGGCTGGATCGCGCGCAGAACGGCGAGTACACGAAGAAGGGGCTGGAAGGCCTGGTCAATGCCGCCGCCTGCCAGTTCAAAATGTACCGGATGACCGGGGGCGCCGAGGCGATGCGCCACAAGGACACCGCCGCGGAAATCCTGAAGGAAGCGTACCAGCAGGCCAAAAAGCTGGGCATCATCCTGCCGGACGCGCCGGCGCCCGCCAGGGAAACCGCCGCCCCCGCGCAGCCGGAGAAGCCGGCGCCCGCCGTCACCGTCAGTGTAAAGCCCGCCCCCGACCCCGACGGCCCGGACCCGGAGGAAGAGCTGGAAAAGCTGGTCGGCCTTAAGGAAGCGAAGGAGACGCTGAAAAAAATCATCAATACCCTGACCTACAACAACATGCGCAAGGAAAGGAACCTGCCCGAGCTGGTCACCTCCAAGCACATGGTATTCACCGGGCACGCGGGTACCGGCAAAACCACCGTGGCCCGGCTGGTGGCCGGCATCCTGCGCAAGCACGGGGTCCTTTCCAGGGGCCACCTGGTGGAAGTCAACGCCAACGACCTGGTAAAAGGGTACGTGGGCCATTCCGCCGAGGCCACCCGGAAGGCCGGCGCCGAGGCCATCGGCGGCATCCTGTTCATCGACGAGGCCTACGCCATCACCAAAAGCAAGTACGCCGAGGAAATCATCCCGACCCTGCTGAACATCATGGAGGACAACCGCAACGACCTGTGCGTGATCGTGGCGGGCTACGCGGACGACATGACCGAGTTCGTCAACAGCAACGAGGGCATCCGCTCCCGCTTCATGAACTTCGTCCATTTCCCGGATTATTCGGCGGAGGAAATGTGCACCATCTTTGAGCGGATGTGCGCCTCGAAGGGCCAGAAGGTCACGCCCGAGGCCCTCGAAATCCTGAAGCCGATCTTTGAGGAAAAGAGAAAAGACCCCGCCTTCGGCAACGCCCGCGGCGTCCGGAACATCTTTGAGAAAGCCATCGAAGCCCTGGCGGGCCGCATGGACACGCTGAAAAAAAGCGGCCAAGCCATTTCCGACGAAGAGATGATCACCTTTACCGCCCCGGACATCCGCAGCGCGGCGTCCGCCTGAACCGCCGTACGGCATCACAGACAAAAGGCGGTGAATGCAAGTGGACGTTTGCTATTACTGCGGCGCGCCGATGGCGCCCGGGGCCGGGACCTGCCGGTACTGCGGCACAAAGGCGGACCCGCTGGATGTGCCGCTGTGCGATTCCGAAAGCGGGGCGGCTTTGGACGAAGCCCCCGTGCTCAGGCTGAAGGAGCCGGCGCTTCCCCCGCCGCTGCCCTATGAGGACGCCGGCGCGGAAGCCGTTTCAGAACCGGAAACGCCTCCGGCCGCCGGGGGGACAAGAGCCGCCCCGCGGGAAGAAACGGCGGTTGTTCCCGCCGCGATCAGAGCGGAACCGGAAACCGCCGTCCTGCCGGAGGAGACTGCGGACGCTCCGGCCGCTGCGGAAGCCGGGCCGGAAAAAGCGCCCGCCGCCCAGCCGGATGAACCGGCGGATGTACCGGCTGCAACGGAAGCGGAACCGGAAACCGCCGCCTCATTGGCGGATACGGCGGGCGGACCCGCCGCGGCGGAAACCGGAACGGAGGCCCCTGCCGAAGAACCGGCGCCTGCCCGGCCGGAACCCGTTCAGGCGCCCGCCCCCGAGGCGCAGGAACCCGCGCCGCTGTTTGACTTTGTGCCCGGGCCGGACGGGACCTGCGTCATCCGCAAGGTGCCGGGCAGGCCGGCGGGCACGCTGAATATCCCCGGTGAAATCGACGGCCTGCGGGTGACGGAGCTGGGCAAAAGCGCCCTCGCCCACTGCCCGGTCCGAAGGGTCACGCTGCCCGATACCCTGCGGGTGATCGGCGATTACGCCTTTACCGGGTGCATGGGGCTTGCCGCCGTGGAGGGCGGGGCCGGCGTCACTTCGATCGGCCGGGGCGTATTCAACGGCTGCCTGCGCCTGACACGGTGCGATCTCCTGCTGAACCCCGGCCTGCGCCGGCCGTACGACCCCTTCGCGGACCAGCTGATGCAGCGGCTGAACAGCGCCAAGGACAATCAATAACAGAAAGCTATGAAACAGATCTGCTACGTATACTGCGCGCGGTGCAGGGAAGTGACCGAAACAGAAATACGGAGCGCCGCCCCGGGCGGCGCGGAACAGGCATGCTGCGGAAAATGCGGCACGCCTGTTTCTTCCGCTCTGGGCAAAAAGACGTGCAAAATCTGCGGCAATGAATTGCTGGCCCCGCGGGAGCTGCTTCCCGCCTTGCCTTTCCCCTGCCACGCCGAGCAGGACCTGCCCGGGCAGGAAGCGCGCGCCCCGTCCCGGGCGCCGGTCTTCATCCGGTGGAAAAACCCCAGGGGCCGGTGGATGGTGCATCAGGAGCCCCTTGCCGGCACCGTCGAAAAGAAACCGCTGCTGCAGGTCGGCGCGGATCAGCTGGCCGTGCTGGAAACGGCCGGGAAACGGGTGCTGGTCCGGCCCGGCGTCAGCAGCATCCTCCGGGGCGGGATGGACCCCAGGACCATCGTCTGGCTGGTCCAATCCGGGTATGACCCCACGGCGTTTTTTTCCGGCCTCGCGTCCAGCCTCTATTATATCGACACGAAGGAACACCGTTTTGCCGGGGAGGCCGTGCTGACCCTGCCGGAAACGGGCGTCACGCTGACCGTACCCTTCACGCTGACCGTGCGGCTCGGCGCGGAGCAGGCCGCCGGGCTGTTCAACCAGGCGCTGGACTGGTCCAGCGACGAAGAGGTCAACCGCCAGCTGGAGCGTCTGGCGGCGGACGCCGCGCGGGACCTGCTGAAAACGGAAATCGCCCGCCGCCTTCCGGAAGGCGGCCTGCCGGAGCCAGCGCGCGCCCTGCGCGCCGCGCTGCCCCCGCGCCTGCTGACCGACCTGGCCAACCGGCTCAACCGGGCGCTGTACAAAAAGGGGCTGACCCTGAGCCGGCGGATCGAGATCGATTTCGACGCCGTTTCCGCCGAATACCCCGAGCCGGAGATCCTGGAGGCGTCGGAAGAACAGGCGCCCCCGGAACCGGAAACCCCGCCGGAAGGGGATTTCGGCTTCTACCGTTACCGGATTTCTCCGGCGGGCGGAGCGGTCATCACCGGGTTTTCCGGGGGGATCGCCGAGGCCGTCCTGCCTGAGGAGATCCACGGCCGGCCGGTGGCCGAGATCGGCGAGGATGCCTTCGCCCAAAGCGCCGGCCTGGTCCGCGTCGTCCTCCCCCAGCGCGTGCAGCGCATCGGGCCCGGGGCCTTCCGCGACTGCCCGGCGCTTAGGACCGTGACGCTGCCCGACGGGCTTTCCGTCATCGAAGAAGGCGCCTTTGCCCGCTGCGCCGCGCTGGAAGAGCTCCGCTTCGGCAGCGGGCTCACGGCCGTCGGGGAAAACGCCTTCCGGGAGTGCGCGGCCCTTCACACGGTCGTCTTTTCCGACGGCGTCAAGCGCATCGAAAGCTCCGCCTTCCTGGGCTGTTCCTCCCTGACGGAGGCGGAATTCCCCCGGGGCCTGGAGCACATCGGTCCGGCGGCCTTTGCGGACTGCCGCAGCCTCTCCCGGATCCATCTGCCGGCGGAGCTTGCTTTTGTGGGGGAAAACGCGTTCCGGCGCTGCTCGCCCTCCCTCACCGCTTCCGTATCCGCCGGGTCCTTCGCGGAAAACTGGTGCAGGGCCAGCGGCATCCCCTATCATACGCCCTTCATCTGGGTCAGCCAGGGCCCCTTCATGGAGCTGGCCCGCTACACCGGGGACGATCAGGTCGTCACCGTCCCGGCGCAGGTGCAGGGGAAGCCGGTCATCGCCGTCAACGAGCGGTGCTTCCAGGGGAATGCCGCCCTGCGGGAGGTCCATTTGCCGGAGGGGCTCCGGACGATCGGCGCCTGCGCGTTTTCGGAATGCGCGCGCCTGACCGCCGTCACCCTGCCTTCCACCCTGACGAGGATCGACCTGTCCGCCTTTTCGGACTGCGTCATGCTGGAAACAATTACCGTCCCCGGCGGCGTATCGAGGATCGCCAACGGGCTGTTTGAAAACTGCCGGTCCCTCCGGAAGGTTGTGCTCTCCCAGGGCGTGAGGACCGTCGGGACCAAGAGCTTCTATAACTGCGGCTCCCTTCAGGAGATCGAGTGGCCCGCCACTCTGGGCAGGATTGGGATGATGGCCTTCAGCCGGTGCCGGTCGCTGACCGAGATCCGCCTGCCCGAGGGCCTGCGCGAGATCGAGCCCAGCGCCTTCGCCCACTGCGGGGGCCTCCGTCAGGCGGAGCTGCCCGGAAGCCTCGCCTTCATCGGCTCCGAGGCGTTCCAGGGCTGCGCCGGGGATTTCACCTGCCGCGTGCAGGGGAACAGCCCCGCCGAAAAATGGTGCCGTGCCCAGCGGATCCGGACGGTCAGCAACCGCGCGCCCGCCGCCGCGGCCGCCCCGCCCGAACGGGTCTGCCCCTCCTGCGGCCGAAAGCTCCCCCTCCTGGGCGGCAGATGCAGGTTCTGCGGGCGGTAAAGAGGAACTTTATATTTCAGAGGAAAAAATGAAACGTCTCCTGTCTGTATTGCTGGTTTTGATGATGATGCCTGTATCATTGACTGCAAATGCAAATGTGGATAATGCCCTCTATCCCATCCGTGAAAACGGACTCTGGGGGTATATAAACCGGGCCGGCGAAGTGGTGATCGAACCAAAGTGGGCGCGCGCGTGGCTGTTTGACGGGAATACGGCGCTTGTCAGCACAGAGGAAATCCCGGCATATGCCGAACCGCACGGAAACGGTATCATCGGAAGGGACGGAAATTATGTCATAACACCCGCTCCGGGGCAGACGATCAATGAAGAGACTTACGCGTACAGGATCCGGAACGCGGATGATGGCGAAGGGTTTTATGACAAGGCAAGCGGCTTTTATCAGCCGCCCCTGCCGGAATACGCCATGGTTATGCTGTGGGGCGAGGACGGTCAGGGCCCGATCGCCGTCGGGCGGACGGACGGTCTGACCGGCTACGTGGACCGTACCACCGGAGAAACCGTGATCCCGTTCATCTACACCGGTGAATCGGACGACGTCTGTTTCTGTGGCGGTTACGCAAGGCCGGCCGACCACGTGATCTTAGTGGACGATGAAGGAGAAGCGGTCGGTGAAGGAGAATTCTTCTATCTGATCGACTCAGAAGGAAACGAGATCACTCTGCCGGACGGCATGGCCCCCATCAGTTTCCCCCGTGACGGATTTGTGATCTATGAAAAGAAACTGGATGAATATATCCCGGAAGAAGATGAGGGTGAGCGGTATTGGGTGATCCGGCGCGGAGAACGGTATCCGGATCCCTGGCAGGAAACCTGGGGAACCGGTCTTGCCGGACTGGACGGTACCATGATCACCGAACCGGATCCATCGATCCTGGTGATGAATCCGCCGGATGAGAGCGGCATGGTCACCTTTCTCGCTGAAACTGAAGAAGGAGGCCAGCTGTGCGGACACATGGATACGGAAGGGACCGTCATCGTCCCGCCCACATATTATATTGAAAAAGACTGGTGGTGCACGTATGATTTCGTCAACGGCTACGCTGTGATAGAAGACAGCGTCACCGAACGCTGGGTTGTCATAAATACTCAGGGATACGAAGTCTTTTCTCACCCGATGGAAACAGAGGATGGAGAAGATTTCAGGCTGGACGATTACGTGCTGGACGGCGGCGTGCTCTGGTATCAGCTGGATGGAAACTGGGGTTTGCTCGCTGTTGCCGGTGAACATGCGGCCCGTCTGACAGGTGCGGTATTTGAAGACCGTTTCGACGGTGTGATCACCGATGAAGAATACAATGACCGCAAAGATTTTGCGGAAGGCTTGCAGCAGGTAAAACAGAACGGCCTCTGGGGTTACATCAACAGGTCCGCTCAATGGGTGATTGAGCCCCGGTACGACAGCGCCTCCAGTTTCCGCGACGGGCTGGCCCTTGTCGAAAAAGACGGAAAACTCCTGTATATCGACCATGACGGGAATATCGTGTGGCAGGAAAAATAATCCAACACAGAATAATCCTTTAAGGATGCAGACGCCCGTCAGCGATCAGTTTTATATTGCTCAGTTGGCTTACACCGTTATTCAGAAAGGAGATTCATCATGTACAGAAAAATCATTTCTTGCTTATTGTCCATCTGCATGTGCTTATCTCTGACGTTAGGCGCTTTGGCTGCTGATGGAATGGTTCCTTGTGTCTTTGACGGTTTTGTGGTCGAATACCCGGAACACTTGCAGCTGCGGGAACATGAGATGGGTTTGTTTTTTCTTGATGACGATGGCTTTATCCAGATCAATACACAGCTATTTCCTGAAAGCTTTTCCACACCGGTATCCGAATGGCTGGAAAAGGGAGTAGTGGATTATCTGAAACAAACATCTTCCGAAGATTTCACCTACACCTCGGATGGCGAAATCCTCAAGATCGGAGACCTGGATTTCGTTTTCCTCCAAGCGCAAAAAGGTGACAGCCCATTCTATCAGTATTTTGCCATGATTGACCATATGCTGATCCTTTTCACGGTCAAAGGAGACGTTTGCAACTCTGCCATGCCGGATGTTCTGAAATCTTTGCACAAAGCGGACACAGCAGACCTTGAGCACAAACAGTACACCTCGGACATTAATGACAAACACATTACGCGAACCAAAGCAGACGGCTCAGATGAACTGGTCGGTTTCCGCGCAGAACCAACTCCCGTCACCTATACTTCCTTTATGAAAGGTTATCTGGAGTTCATGCTTCAGGCGATTGGGTTAGAAAAACCGGATGACTTTCCGATCAGCCGGTGCTTCTTTTCAGACGGCCAATATGTACGTATCTTCGGTGACAGAGGGATGATCACCAAATTCTATACCGCAGGCCCCAAAGAAACGGACACCCTGACCGGCGTGTACTTTACTGCAAACCCCTCGATAGTTTCCGAAGAACTGATGACATCCGCTGTTGCCGCTTGCCTGCTGGCCAGCTATAACGGTTTCGGCGCGATGCATCAGGAAACGGTGAACCGCTTTCAGGATCTGATGACATCTGGTTTCCCGGAAATCAGCGGAGATGAAGCTTTTTGGACAGAGAATGGTTTTGAAGTGTTTCTTGGAAAAACACCTTCTGTAAACTACGTAAAGATTCAATGGCTTGGAGATATTGAAGAGCAGGCACTTCCTGTTCCGGACATTCAAACAGACACTTTGCCTCCCCTGGATCACCCGAACTTGACCGTGGATAAATATATTGAGCGTCATAACCGTATGTGCCAGATGCTGACCGGCAGCACTGCGTTTGAAATCACACCGTTGCCGGCAACCGGGGCAGAAAATGGCATGGTGGTTGTGAATTGCACAGCAGCAGAAATCCTCAGGATAAAGCTGTATCGTCAGGATCAGAATGCTTCATCCCCAGTGATACACATCAGGCTGGAATGTGATTATTACGCTCCCCGTCTATTGGAAGTCGAATGTCTGGCAGCCTTATACTCAGCTTCTGAAATAAACGACGAAGAAATGATCGACATTATCAGTATTGGCGACGATACGTCGATCTTATGGGAAAGTCTATGTTACATGAAACCATATGTCAGCGTCAACGGGGTTGCTCTGCAAGCGGAGGAGGACGGCGAAAGAATGTTCGCAGCGCTTTACGGCGATGATAGATAATGTGGGTAACTGTTATCAAAATAAACAATCTATTATATGGGCACTTGATCACAGGAGAAGAGCGTAATGATACAAAACACAGTGACTGATACTAATCTCAAATAAGATTGCAAAATCGCAAGAGATATGATATAATAACC
>CAMJXZ010000118.1 GCA_946409855.1 uncultured Clostridia bacterium
CCTGCCGCCTCCGGTCGGCTGCGCCGATCCGGCGAATGAATCGCCGGACGGACATGGTCTTCGTGTCGCTCTGTCCCCATCATATCTCTCTTACATCTTGATTTTCCCCATCTTTGCCTGCCCCGTGAACGTGACGAGGAAGCCTGGTTCAACGGTTTTGCAACGCATTTTCAGCTTGCCTTCCGCGGCCTCATATGCGATAATGGTATCGTCCGGAAGGAAGGACGTCAGGGGATCACGCCCGGCGTCCTTTTTTCATGCGATTCAGCGAAAGGCCCGGCGCCGCCGGGCCTTTGACGCGCTGGTCAGTTCAGTTCTTCAGGCTGTTCAGCGGCGCGGGGATCCGCCCGCCCCGGGCGATGAAGGCCCCGCAGGACACGCGGCTGACCGGCATCACCGGCGCCTGGCCCAGCAGGCCGCCGAAATAAACGGTGTCCCCCGCTTTTTTCCCGATGGCCGGTATGACGCGGACCGCGGTCGTTTTCTGGTTGATCATGCCGATGGCCGCCTCGTCCGCGATGATGCCGGAAATGGTGGCGGCGTCCGTATCCCCGGGGATGGCGATCATGTCCAGCCCGACGGAACAGACGGAGGTCATCGCCTCCAGCTTTTCCAGCGTCAGCTTCCCGTTTTCCGCCGCCTTGATCATCCCCGCGTCCTCGCTGACCGGGATGAAGGCGCCGCTCAGGCCGCCGACGTGGTTGGAAGCCATCACGCCGCCCTTCTTGACCGCGTCGTTCAAAAGCGCCAGCGCGGCCGTGGTTCCGGGGCCGCCCACGCTGTCCAGTCCCATTTCCTCCAGGATCTGGGCGACGGAATCCCCCCGGGCCGGGGTCGGCGCCAGGGACAGGTCCACGATCCCAAAGGGGATATGAAGCCGGCTGGAAGCTTCCCGGGCCACCAGCTGGCCGACCCGGGTGATCTTGAAGGCCGTCCGCTTGATGGTCTCCGCCACCACGTCAAAGGGCTCTCCCTTGATCTTTTCCAGCGCGTTCTTGACCACGCCGGGCCCGGAAACGCCCACGTTGATTACCGTTTCCGGTTCGCCGGGCCCCACGAAGGCGCCGGCCATGAAGGGGTTGTCCTCCACGGCGTTGGCAAACACCACCAGCTTGGCGCAGCCCAGGGAATCGCGGTCCTTCGTCCTTTCCGCCGTCTGCCGGATGATCTGGCCCATTTCCGCCACGGCGTTCATGTTGATGCCCGCCCGGGTGGAAGCGACGTTCACGCTGGAACAGATCAGTTCCGTCTCGGCCATCACCTGCGGGATGGAGCGGATCAGCCGTTCGTCGCTCTCGGTGGCCCCCTTCTGCATCAGCGCGGTATAGCCGCCCAGGAAATTCACGCCCACTTCCCGGGCCGCCCGGTCCAGCGCGAAAGCGATGGGCACCGGGTCCCCCTGAGCGATCATGGATACCGGCGTCACGGCGATGCGCTTGTTGACGATGGGAATCCCGAATTCCTTCTCGATGTCTTCCCCCGTCCTGACCAGGTGTTCGGCCACACGGGTGATCCGGTCATACACCCGTTCCGCGGTCCGTCCGGTGTCCTCGGAAGCGCAGGCAAGCAGGTTGATCCCCAGCGTGATGGTCCGGATGTCGAAGTGCTCCTCCCGGATCATCTGCATGGTCTGCAGTATATCCTGTGTATTGATCATTGTAACCCCTCAATCAGATACGGTGCATCGCGTCAAAGATATCCATGCGCTGCACATGGATCTCCATCCCCAGCTGTTCCCCGATCGGGCCCAGCTCCTCCGCCACGCCGGAAAAATCCCGGGTGGCGTTTTCCAGGTCCACCACCATCATCATCGTAAAGCAGCCGCTCAGAATGGTCTGGGAAATGTCCAGGATGTTGATGTTCAGCTCGTACAGTTTGGTCGCCACCCGGGCGATGATGCCGGTGGTATCGGCGCCGGTGACGGAAATCAACGCTTTTTTCATCTGCTGTTCCTCCGGTCAGTCCTTGTCCTGGCCCGGGGCGAACTGTTTGAGCGCGTCCGCCCCGCTGATTTCCAGGATCTCGTGATGGGTGCTGCGGCATCCCCTGGGAAGCGGCTTGTCTTCAAACTCCGCTTCGCCCAGCTGGCTGTCGTACGGGTCGTAGCGCAGGAAACGGGGCGCCACCGCGAAATCGTGCTGGTATTCCGAATTGGCCGGCAGCCGGTACGGATCCAGATTGCCGAAATAGAAGGACCACCGCTCCGGCTTGTTTTTGCGCAGCGCGCCGCCGCCGTAGGAGCAGTCGCAGAAAAGCCACCCGTAGGGGGCCACGTAGAACTGCGCCCAGTCGTGACAGCCCACGTCCCCGGGCTCGACGGCCAGGCCGCTCTGCCAGCGGGCCGGGACACCGGCGATCCTGCACAGGGTGATGAACAGCAGCGCCTGCACGCCGCAGTCCCCCTTGCCGCCGGCCGCGGCGAATTCGGGGATCATGGGCATGGTGATGTACGCCCGCATGAAGGAATAGCGGATATGGTGCGTGATGTAATCGTAGATCTTTTTCGCCTTGAGGAGCGGGTTGGTTTCCTGCCCGACGATCTCCGCCGTCAGCATGCGCAGATAAGGCGTAAAGCGGATGTGCGGCAGGCTTTCCTCGGTGTAGAAGGCGGGCTGCCAGGCGGTCACCCGGGCAGGGTCCGGCTCCACATACCGGGCGCAGATGTCAAAGCTGTACTCGACGGAAAACACGTCCTTCCCGGGAACGCCCCGCATAAAGACGGTGCGCTGGGGATGGTCCGGCGGGCTGATTTCGTATTCGGGCGCCGTGCAGCAGAGCACCTTTACGTTTTTGACCTGGGCGTACTCGATGGGCAGCGGCAGCCAGGCCCGGACGGGCTTTCCGGCGTCCTGCGCTTCAGGCGTCACCGTCATGGCGGACCGCATGTGATAGTGCACCGTCAGCTCGCCCTTCTGCTTGAGCTCCCGGATGGTCTCGTCCAGCAGGCCCGGGCCGTCGTTCGGCCGCTCCGCCGTCCCCAGCGCCGCGGCCCGGTCCAGCAGGTCCCGGCGGGTTTTCATGAGGTTGGACACAAAGCAGTCCTGGTAATGGCGCACGCCCTTCAGATAGATCCAGTCGATCTGGCCGGACAGGATCAGGTCCTCCCATTCTTCATCCGAAACAGGCCCGATCTTGTTTTGCAGCTGTTCCCGGGCCTGCGCGTCGTCGTAAGGGTACTCCTTCACGATCTGCCGGCAGATGATCTTTTCCAGGCACAGCCGCTTGCGCAGGACGTCCGGCAGGGCCGGGTCGGCGCATTTCCGGTCGATCAGCTTTTCCACCAGTTCATAATCCCCGTACCCCTTCGCCTTGACGACGGCCTCCGGCAGCGGGACGCTCAGACATTGCAGATCTTCGAACATGTTTGCCCCTCCTTATACCTGAATGGTTTTCCATTTTCCTTTCCTGAAGCGGATCAGCAGCAGGACCGCCCGCATGAAGATATCGGCCACCATGGCCCAGAATATGGCCAGAGCGCCAAAGCCGAACACGAACCCGAAGAGCCAGGCGCCGAAGATCCGGATGCCCCACATGCTGACCAGACCGATGTAGAACGGGGCCGCCGTATCCCCCGCGCCCCGGAGCGCGCCGCCGGTCACGATCATCAGGGCGTTCCCCGGCTGCTCAAAGGCGCAGATGGCGATGAACGCGCCCGCCGTCAGGACCACCTGCGCGTCGGACGACATCAGCCCCGCCAGATGATAGGAAAGCAGCCACATCATCACGCCGATGCCCAGCAGCAGCCAGAAGGACATGCGGATACATTTCCTGCCCAGCCGCTCCGCGCCCTGCGGGTCCTTCCTGCCCAGCGCCTGGCCTACCAGGGCCGTGGCGGCGGCGGAAAAGCCGTAGGCGGGCATGTAGCCGAAGCCTTCCACGTCGATGGCGATGATGTACGCCGCCACCTCCACCGTCCCGATCTCGCTGATCATCCGGGCAAAGAGGATCTGGCCCAGGTTGATCGCCAGCCGCTCCAGCGCCGCCGGGATGCTGACGCGGACCACGCGCCGGAACACATCGGTGTCAAAGGGGCTTTTGAAATCCGGCGTCAGACGGATGACGCTCCGGCCGGAGCCGAGCTTGATCAGCAGGTACAGGCCGGAAACGGTCATCGCCAGCGCGCTGGCTGCGGCGGCTCCGTTGACCCCCCATCCCGCGCCCCAGACCGGGACGGACAGGCTGCCGATCCGCACCTCACGGGCCGGATAGATCAGGAAGAAGTTGCCGGCCATGTTCATCAGGTTCGCCATCAGCCCGCTGACCATCGGCGTACGGGTATCGCCCGCCCCGCGCATCAGGGAGGACATGGCCATCGCCGTGTAATGCACAAAGTAGCAGGAAGATACGATGCGCAGATAGGACGTGGCAGCAGGCAGCACGTCCGCTTCCGCGTTCATCATCACGGGGATCAGCGGCGCGCCCGCGAAAAACATCAGCGACGCGAACACCGCGGCCGTCAGGATGACGATCCGGTACACCTGGCGGCCGATGTGCCGGGCGGAATCCTGGTCCCCGGCGCCTACGGCGCGTGCGACCAGCGCCGTGCCGCCCACGCCGATGCACTGAACCAGCCCGTTCATCAGCCACGTCGGGGACGCGCAGATGCCCACCGCCGCCGTGGCGACCGCCCCCAGGGAGCCCACCATCGCCGTATCCACCAGGGTGACCAGTGTCGCGGTGATGTTTTCCACGATGTTCGGCCAGGCCAGCGCCATGATCACGGAGCGGTCGCTCCGATTGGATTTGTCGATCAAAACGGTCATGCCCCTTCTTTGCGGATGCAGCGGACGACATCGGTCACCACATCGCCCAGCACCGCGATTACCATCGGCTTGCCCCGGTCATTCAGGGAAAGCACCGGGAACAGGGTGCTGGACAGGGTCGTGACCCGGTCCCCCTGGAAAACGTCGATCTCCGTTTCCTGACGGACGACAGCGGCGCCGGCCAGCCTGCTGCCGGTGGAGCCGTTCTTGAAAAAGGGCATGCAGACCGCGCCCTGGCCGCCCCTGGCCCTCGGGTCAAACATGATGCCGGGGACTGATTTGCCGTACCCGGCGTCGGAGATCATCAGCACTTCATCCTGGTTGCCGATGACATCGGACAGGATCACCGGATTGTCCGGCTCCGCCTTGATGCCCTTGACCCCGGCGCCTGTCCGGCCGATCGGCTCCGCCTCTTCGATGGAGAAGCGCAGTGCGCGGCCCTTCTGGGTGACCAGCAGCAGCTGTTCGTCCCCCATCATCCACAGGACGTTCTGCACGCTGTCGCCCTCCTTCAGCCTGATCGTCGAGAAGCGGGCACGGCGGATCTGGTATTCCTCCGCCAGGGTGCGCTTGATCATCCCGTACCGGGTGACAAAGACGAAGGAGCCGGGCAGCTGCTCTTCTTTCCTGCAGGTAAAGATGCCGACGGCCTTTTCTCCGGTCTCCAGCCCCTCCAGCACGCCGTTCAGGGACACGCCCCGGTCCTTGGGCCGGTTGTCCTGCAGGGCTTTGACCGGCAGCTGGAAGCAGTTGCCCAGGTTCGTCATGATCAGCAGGGTGCTGAGGGTATCGCTCTGCAGGAACATCTGCGGCTTGTCCGCCCCGTCCGCGAAGTCCACCTTTTCCCAGGTCTTCAGGTCAAACTTGCGGAACATGCCCGCCCGGGTCATCATCACCATGCGCGGCTCGGCGACGGGCTCTTCCTTTTCCTCCACCACTTCCGCTTTGGTTTCTTCCCGGAGCAGGGTCGTCCGCCGCTCGTCCCCGTATTTTTCTGCGATGGCGGTCATTTCCCTGCGGATCACGTCCACCAGCTTTTTCTCGCTCTTGAGGATCCCTTCCAGGGTGCGGATGGTTTTGAGGAGCTCCTCGTATTCCTTCCGCAGGGCGAGGATTTCAAGCCCCGTCAGCCGCTGCAGCCGCAGGTCCAGGATCGCCTGGGCCTGCACGTCTGTAAAAGCGAAGCGGTCCATCAGGCGCTGCTTGGCCTCCTTGCCGGACTTGCTGGCGCGGATCAGGGCGATCACCTCGTCCAGATTGTCCACCGCGACGATCAGCCCCTGCAGGATGTGCGCCCGGGCCTTCGCCTGATCCAGTTCGTAGCGGGTGCGGCGCGTCACCACGCGCTTCTGATGCTCGATATAGTACAGCAGCGCCGTGCGGATGCTCATCTGTTCCGGCTTGCCGTTGGCGATGGCGAAGAGATTGACGCCGTACGTGATCTGCAGATCGCTGTATTTGTAGAGGAACGCCAGGGTCTTTTCGACGTTGGTATCCTTCTTGAGCTCGATCACCGCGCGCAGACCCGTCCGGTCGGATTCGTCCCGGATGTCGTGGATGCAGCTGAGCTGGGCCTTCTTTTCTTCGCTGAGCTTGAGGATCTTTTCCAGCATCTGCGCCTTCGAGATCCCGTAGGGCACCTCGGTGATGACCAGCAGGGTCCTCCCGGCGCTGCCCTTTTCCACGCTGATCCGGGCGCGCATGGTCAGTTTCCCCCGGCCCGTCTCGTATGCGGTCCGCAGTTCCTCCGTTTCCAGCAGCACGCCGCCCGTCGGGAAATCCGGGGCGGGCATCACCCGCATCAGCTCGTCGGTGGAAGCGTCCGGGTTTTCCATCAGCAGGCAGGCGGCCTGCACCGTTTCCCGCAGGTTGTGGGGCGGGATGTTGGTCGCGATGCCGACCGCGATGCCGGAGGAACCGTTCACCAGCAGGTTCGGAAAGCGCGCCGGCAGAAGCTCCGGCTCTTTCAGGGTGTCGTCAAAGTTCAGCTGAAAGGGGACCGTGTCCTTTTCGATGTCCCGCAGCATTTCCATCGCCAGCGGGGCCATGCGGGCTTCGGTGTAACGCATGGCGGCGGCGCTGTCTCCGTCGATGGAGCCGAAATTGCCGTGCCCGTCCACCAGCACGCCGCGCAGGGAGTAAGGCTGCGCCATCCGGACCAGAGCGTCATAGACGGAGCTGTCCCCGTGGGGGTGGTATTTGCCCAGGCAGTCCCCGACGATGCGGGCGCATTTCCGGTGCGGCTTGTCCGGGGCCAGGCCCAGCTCCTGCATGGTAAACAGGATCCTGCGCTGCACCGGCTTTAATCCGTCCTCCACCCGCGGCAGCGCGCGGTCCAGGATCACGTGCTCCGCGTAAGGCATCATGCTGCTGGGCATGACCTCCTCCAGCGGCATCTGAATGATGGTATCTTTCCGGTCCTGCGGAATATGATTCTTCGCCATTGGTTTCTCCTGTCAGCATTTACGCGCTGTACAGCTGATACATCTCGCTGTACAGGCCTTTTTTGTCCATCAGCTCCTGATGGTTTCCCTTTTCCTCGATACCCTGCTCAGTCAGCACCCAGATCACATCGGCGTTGCGGATCGTCGTCAGCCGGTGGGCGATGGTGAAGGTCGTCCTGCCCCTGGCCAGCTCGTACAGGGACTTCTGGATGTAATGCTCGCTCTCGTTGTCCAGCGCGCTGGTCGCCTCGTCCAGGATCAGGATCGGCGGGTCCTTGAGGAACACCCGGGCGATGGAGATGCGCTGCTTCTGCCCGCCGGACAGCTTGACGCCCCTCTCGCCGATGTAGGTATCGTACCCGTCCGGCAGCTTCTGAATGAACTCATCCGCCCCGGCGCGCTTCGCCGCTTCGATCGCTTCTTCCCTTGAGGCGTCCGGCCGTCCGTACAGGATGTTTTCCATCACGGTGCCGGAAAAGAGATAGACCTCCTGCTGCACCACGCCGATCTGCCGGCGCAGGGACTTGCGGGTAAGCTTCCGGATGTCCTGCCCGTCGATGGTGATGATACCCTCCGTCGTATCGTAGAACCGGGGGATCAGGCTGCACAGGGTGGTCTTGCCGGAACCGGACGGGCCCACGATGGCGACGTTCGTCCCGGGCGCGACCGTTTCCGAAATCCGGGAAAGCACCTGGTGCTCCCGGTCGTCCGCGTAGTGGAAGCCGACGTTCCTGAAGGTCACTTCCCCCGTGACCGAGCTCAGCTCCCGCGCGTCCGGATCATCGGCGATCTCCGGCTCCACGTCCATAATCTCGCAGAAGCGCTCCAGCCCCGTCAGGCCCCGCTGGAACTGCTCCATGTAATCGACGATCCGCCGGATGGAGTTGATCAGCGTGCCCACGAACAGCAGGTACGCCACGTAATCCCCCGCCAGCAGCTCTCCCCTGCCCAGCAGGATCGCGCCGGTGACCAGCACCACGATGTACATGAGCCCCTCAAACACCCGCGTGACCGTCCCGAAGCCGGCCATCGCGGTGTACTGGCGGACCTTCGTCCGGAGGATCGACCCGTTGTTTTTGCCGAACTTGTCCAGCTCGACCTCTTCGTTGGCAAAGGACTGCACCACCCGGACGCCCAGGAGGCTGTCCTCGATGCGGGCGTTCATTTCGCCCACCTCGTGCCGGCAGTTCTTGAACTCCGTCCGCATCTTCCGGTTGAAGTGGCGCAGCAGCACGATCATGAAGGGGACCAGCAAAAAGATCATGACCGTCATCCAGACGTTCATCCGCACCAGGATCGTGAAGGAAACCAGGATCTTGACCGACGCGATAAAGAACTCTTCCGGGCAGTGATGGGCGAACTCGGCGATCTCAAACAGGTCGCTGGTCAGCCGGGCCATCAGCTGGCCCACCTTGGTGTTGTTGTAGAAGGTGAAGGACAGCTTCTGCAGGTGTTCAAACAGGTCGGCCCGCATGTCACGCTCGATCCGGGCGCCCATGAAATGGCCCCGGGACTGCATCCAGTAGGCGCCGGCCGCGTCGATCACCCTGAGGAGCAGATAAAGCAGCCCCAGCCGCAGCACCCACGCCACCGTGATCTCCCCCGGCGCGGTCATGGCCCGGTTGGTCACCGCCCGGACGATCAGCGGGAACACGATCTCGCATACCGTGGTCAGCGCCGCGCAGAACAGGTCAAAGGCCAGCATGCCTTTGTACCTGCCAAAGTACGGGGTGAACCTGCCAATCAATTTCCCCACCGGCATCTGCCGTTCCTGTCCGTCCCGCATACATCCTCCTCGAATCACCGGAAATCCGTCTCAAAACACACAGAATGATTTTACTACATATTTTCATCCGAGGCAACGCAAAACATTGCAAAACAAAACGTTTTCCATAAAAAACAGAGACTATCCGGCGGATAGTCCTGC
>CAMJXZ010000119.1 GCA_946409855.1 uncultured Clostridia bacterium
CCGGCGATTTACTCGCCGGATCGGCGAAGCCGACCGCAGGCGGCAGGGCTTCGCGCCGGTCTGGCCATGGCGGGGGGAGCGTTGAGGGGGAACACCCTCTACTGAAATCCGCAGTGGCGACCTGCGCGCCGCGAGGATGAATTTTTGTGGAGCAGGCTTGACCTGCGGAACAAAAATTCTTTCCTTGCGGATTTGCCGCCTTGGGTTGCGAGGGCCCGAAGAACAGGCCGGCAGGCCCTGGCAGCCACTTGTCTGTCAGCATTCTCAAAGGGAAAAGCTATGCGCGATAGGCAAATCCGTTTGGGGGGTTCCGTAGGGGGGACGAAGTCCCCCATGCGGTCACTGTTCACCCCGTGAACAGTGACAAAAAACGGAAAGCCCTGCCCGGGCTTTCCGAAACGGATCACTTTCCGATACGGTCTGGATCGTTACAGTTCCGCCTCCAGCCGCACGCAGCGGCCGACCACGGTCAGTTCGTTCAGGTTCTTGATCTCGCTCTCGCAGCGGTCGTCATAGGACTGCAGCATGACCTGAAAGCCGGCCATCAGGATGGTCTTGCGCAGGATTTTTCCGTACGGCGTGTCCAGCACCATGATGGCCCCGTCGGCCGGACCGCTGGCGGGCACCACCAGCAGATAGTCCCCCTTCATGACCCGGAAGCCGCGGAGCTGATTGTCCGGCGCGGCCAGATAATACACCTTGTCCGGATTGGCCCCTTCGATTTTGCCGTTGGTGATGGGCAGCAGCCGGTGGTCCACCTCTTTCATGGCCGCGTTGTACACCGGGACGTGCTTGAGCACGTTGGCCAGCGCGTCCAGCCAGATGGAGCCGGCGACTGCCGCGTTTTCCGTATCGCCGCCCTGTTTTTCCTTCTTGGTCAGCTTTTTGTCCGGCACGACGGTGACAGAGGAAAGGGCCGGCATGGCGGACTGCAGGTCCACCGTCGCGGCGATATCGTCCAGGGTGAATTCGGCTTCGGCGCGGGTGTCCTTGAGGCCCATGGTTTTCAGGATCCTGCGCGCCTGGTCGTCCGCGATGATCCGCTTGCCCGATTCCACCTCCATCAGATATTTGTCGCTGACGCCGCACTTGCGGGCCACCTGCTTGTAGCTCAGCCCCTGGCGCGTTCTTTCCAGGCGGATCAGGTCTCCGAGTCTGCTCATAAAAGTCTCCTTCGGGAAGGCGTTATTTGAGGGGGGCGCCGGTCAGCTGGATGAACCTGGCGGGCAGATTGTGCAGCAGGGACTGGATCAGCACCGAACGGCTTTCGGCGTCCAGCATGTCCAGACGGAGGGAGGAAGAAATGGCTTCGTCGATATACAGGGGCGTCTGGCGGGTGCTGGTCCTGCCGTCCAGACTGAGGGTGATGCTGGCGTTGCTTTCCAAGTCGACCCATTCCAGCGTCCCTGCCACATAAACGGGGGAGGAGAGCTTCGCCTCTTTGGAATAGATGCGGGCGTCCTTCAGGGTCAGGGACATGACGGGCAGGTGCAGGGTTTCGTCGGGCTTGACGACCAGGGTGCCGCCCATCGTCCTTTCGTAGCGGTTCGCGTAGACGTCGTTCACGTCTTTCACGCCGTCCCATTCCAGGTTGTATTCGAAGGTCAGCGTGTCGGGCTCGGTCACGGAATCAGGGGTCTGGCCGGGCGTCCACTTGACGTCGCCGACCCAGATCCCGGCGTCCATTTTTTTGCCGGATACTTCGATGAGCGCGCCTGTATAAGGCGCTTTGGCCAGTTCCGCCCGGAGCTGCCATTTGTCCGCGCTGCCCTCAACGGTATGGGCGATGATGATCTGGCTGACCGGCGCGGTCTCCGCGAAGGGGATCTGCATGCTCTCGTACAGAAGCTGGTCCATGCTGTACTGCCGGCGGATCACGATGTCGCCCTTGAGGTTCACCCGGTCGATCATGCTCATGAAGCTGAAGATCATATCCGTCTGGAGATACGCGGCCTGTTCGTCCACCGTCAGGATTTCCCGCAGCAGGCTTGAAAGCTCCTGATTGCTGATCACGTAGATCAGCATCTGCTTGGTTTCCTGCAATAGCGCGTTGGCCGGGATGACGTAGTCCAGGTTCGTGATCTGCCTGCCGGAAGCATCCACTTCGGGGGTGGTCTTGTAATAGTTCATCATCCATTTGTTCAGCTCCGCGGTGAGCCGGTCATAGTGGGGCTTCGCCCGCTCCTTCCAGCTTTCATCCGCGGTAAAGATGGAATACAGCACGTGGAGCAGGGACGGCCAGGCGCTGTCGTTCAGCGCGTTCAGGGCCAGGGATACCGCGTCGTTGGACGGGGCAAAGGCGTAATAGATGCTGTCGTCCAGAAGCGGGGAACGGACGTAGCGGATGCCCGAATGGTCCTCCACCAGGATGTTGCGGATCGAAACGGTGCCGGACGCGTTGGTGAGCGTCAGCACGCTTTCGCTGCCCAGGTCCGCGGTGGGGTTCTGGTTGGTGTGCAGAAAGCTGAGCGTATAGTTCTGCAGATACGCCTGGATGGCGGCCCAGACCGCCGCGTCCATGAACGAGGGCTTTTCCTGGGACGCGGTGCCGGTCAGCGTGCCCTGAAAGCAGGAGCTTTTCCAGTGCCCGATCAGCTTGTCCAGCTGTGTGCTTTCCTGTACGGCGACATCCGCGGCCGCGGAAAGGCAGCCGGTCAGCAGGCACAGGCAGAGCAGCAGGGCGATCCATTGTTTCCGCATTTTTTATTCCTCCGTTTCTTGTTGTGCCGGAATCGGGGGGACGTTGGGCCCGTTCATCCAGGCGTCCGTTCTGAGCAGATGATCCAGCTGGCGCTGGTCTTTGTACGATAAGGTGTTCCGTTTCATGGCAAGCAGTTCCAGCAGGGCGCCGGCCGCCTGGCCCCGGGAAAGGACAGGCCGGCTCAATGCCGGCTGCCCGGGGGTGACGCTGACCCGGGACGACCATTTGACGACATAGCTGGCCGCGTGTTTCTGCCAGCCGGAAAGGGTTCCGGAAAGAGATCCGTCCGGCGCGCTGTCCAGTTTCAGGGAAAACTGCCAGTTTTCGGTGATGCCGTCGTGCTTTTCCTCGCGGTCCAGCCGGAGGGTGACGGCCTCTTCCGTCCCTTTCCGGCATTCCATTCTGAGCGTGTCTTCGGTAGTCCGGGTGTCGTTCCCTTTTACAGTTTTGACGGTAAACGTGCAGTCCCGGGATACCTTGCCGCGGGAGGTGTTCCATTTGGGGACGTTCAGCACCGCCTGGAAGCTGTTTCCGCCGCGGACGGCGGGCGCCTTGACGGAAAAGTAGAAGATGTCCCCGCTGCGGCCGATCACGAAGGTCAGCTTCCGGATATCGGCCCCGCCGGAGCCGATCCGTCCGCCCAGCTGGTAGGCCATGTCCTGCCCGTTCCCGTTCAGGTTCCGGCGGAAGACCATCTCGCTTTCCAGCGTCATTTGGTCGAGATAGCCGGAAAAATCATCGTGAACCCGGCTGCCGGCAAAGACGGCCTTCAGGTCGTTCAAAAAGGGCTGTAGCGCCGACGGGGGCAGAAGAGCGTACTGTTCCCTGCTGACTGTCAGGGACTGGCGGGCGGGCGAACTGCCCAGGACGTTGAAGTAGGTGCTTTTTTCTTCCACCTCCGGCGGCTCTTCGCCGCTGACCCCGGACAGATATTCAAACAGGGCGGGGAAGCGCTGCTCCCACAGGCGCCTGAGCGCCGTGAGGCCGGCCGGGTACGGGAGCGCCTGATCCGTTTCCTTCCCGGCGGAAGCGATGATTTCCTTGCCGCTGTCTTCATCCGAAAGGGCGAGAAAATCGCCCGCGGGGCCGGCGGAGAACCGGACGGACAACGGGGACAAAAGGCCGTTCAGGAGGGCGAGGGAAGAATCCGTCGTGTTGAGCCAGGTGACCTCCAGACCGGAGACGGAAACGGTCATGCCGTTTTCGCTGGTTTCCAGCGCGGTCCAGGCGTCCGAAAAACCGGCCTGCGCGCTGAGAGGCAGAAGGGCCGAAAGCAAACAGAGCAGAAGACACATTCGTCTCATTCCATCACCTGCCTTATACCAATAAAACGAAGCAGAAGGGCAGATTCATCCCGGAAAAAACGGAAATCAAAAAAACATTTTTGCCGCGGAACGGTACGGTTTCCGCGGCAGGATCCCGGCGTGCCGCCGCTCAGTCCGTGAGCATTTGCCAGATGTCGGCGATGGACTGGCAGACAAACTGGGGTTTGACATCGCTTTTGGCCCAGTCTTCCCGGGTCGTTTCTCCGCTGAAAACAAGCACCGTGGAGATACCGGCGTTGACCCCGCAGGCGATATCCGTATAGATCCGGTCGCCGATCAGGACGGCGTCCTGCGGCTGAAAGCCCGCTTTCTGAATGGCCAGCCGGGCGATGGCCGGCTCCGGCTTGCCGATAAAGTAGGGCTTGCGCTTGGTGGCGTTAAAAAGCATCTGGCTGACGGAGCCGCAGTCGGGCACGTACCCGTAGGCGGTGGGGCAGACCCAGTCCGGGTTGGTGGCCAGGTAGGTGACGCCCATGCCCAGCAGGATGCAGGCGTCTTCCAGCTTCTGAAAGGTCAGCTCCGTATCAAAGCCCATCAGCAGGCAGTCGATATCGTCTTCCAGCCGGTCGGTAATGGGAAACCCGGCCCTGGCCAGCTGTTCCCGGAAGGAGCGGGTGCCCAGGGCGTAGATCTTTTTGCCGTGCCAGTTTTCGCGCAGATAGACGCAGGCGGCGTCGGTGGAGGTGAAAAAATCGCCGGCGCAGGCGGGAATGTGAAGCCGGGTCATCTTGGCGACATAGCTGTCCACCGATTTGGAGGAATTGTTGGTCAGATACAGGTATCTGCCGCCCCGCGCCTTAATGGCGTTCAGGAAATCCAGACAGTGATCGAAAACGTCGTCGTCCAGGTACAGCGTCCCGTCCATATCCAGCAGGAACAGCTTCTTGTCCCGGAGGACCTCCCGCATGTTATCCATGGTTCAAACCCCTTACAGCGCTTTGGTGACCACGACGCCGGCCCCTGTCCCCGCGGCGTCCCGCAGGACAACCTGGCCGATTTCGACGGGGGATGAAAGCGTCACCCCGTTGAGCTCCTTCATAATGTCCATCAGCTTCGCCTTGGGCACGGCCCTGTCCGTCTTGACCGGGCAGCGGGGGTAGGCGCCCCCGGTGATGCGGACCGTGCTGGTCAGCACCCGGGTGGGGTTTTGGATCTCGTTTTTGCCGTACTCGGCGCCCCTTGGGCAGGAATTGCCGGTCACCGCAAAGCCGTTTTCCTCATCCACGTGAAGACGGCAGCCCTTGGGACAGACGATGCATACCAGTTCTTTCACAGCCGTTACGCCTCCTTTGCGCTGACGGTGATCTGACCGCCCCGCGCCTGGTCGAGTATCTTCCGGGGCAGAAGGATATGCTCCATTTCGCCCGGGGCCATATGCTCCCGGCGGAAAGACGCGAGCACTTTTTCGCCGTCGCTGATTTCAATGACGCTGTTTTTGAACACCCGGCGCACGCGGAAGAAGACGTCCGCCGCCTTTTCGACGGCCTGCGCGCGGATCTTCTGGGGCACGGTGTAGCCCACGTCCGCGCCGTTTTTGAGTTCCAGCGCTTCGCCTTCCCTTTGCCCTTTGAGGACAAACTCGGCCGCGGCGGCGCCGGCGCGCTCGCTCTCGGCGGAAACGTAGTCCACCAGGTCGTGCACATGGACGACATTGCCGCAGGCGAAAATGCCGGGCACGGAGGTTTCCATGTTCTCATAGACGACCGCGCCGTTGGTGCGCGGGTCCATCTGGATGCCGGCCGCGCGGGTCAGCTCGTTTTCGGGGATCAGGCCGACGGACAAAAGCACGGTATCGCAGTCAAACTCCAGGTTGGTCCCGGGGATCGGCTGACGGTTTTCGTCCAGTTTGTGGACGGTGACGTGGGAGACCCGGCCGTTTTCGGCCCTGATGTCGGTGATCGTGTGGGACAGATACAGGGGGATGTCCCAGTCGTTCAGGCACTGCACGATGTTGCGCATCAGGCCGCCGGAATAGGGCATCAGCTCCACGCAGGCCAGCACTTTGGCCCCTTCCAGGGTCATGCGGCGGGCCATGATCAGCCCGATGTCGCCCGAGCCCAGGATGACGACCCGCTTGCCGACCATGTAGCCTTCCAGGTTCAGGTAGCGCTGGGCGGAGCCGGCGGTAAAGACGCCGGCGGGCCGGTCCCCGGGGATGCCGATGGCGCCGCGGGTCCTCTCCCTGCAGCCCATGCACAGCACGATCGATTTGGCCGAAAGCACCTGATAGCCGTCTTTGGCGGAGATGACGTGCACCTGGCGGCCGGCGGTGATCTCCAGCACCATGGTGTCCAGCATCAGCTCCACGCCGGTTTCCTTCAGCATATCGATGAAGCGGGCGGCGTATTCGGGCCCCGTCAGTTCCTCTTTAAAGCGGTGCAGGCCGAACCCGTTGTGGATGCACTGGTTGAGGATCCCGCCCGCCTCCTTGTCCCTTTCCACGATCAGGATGCTGCGCAGGCCCTTCTGCCAGGCGCTGTTGGCTGCGGCAAGGCCGGCCGGGCCGCCGCCGATCACGATCAGATCATACATTTAATCCTGCGCCTCCTTCTTGGTTTCCGACATGAGGATGTAGCTGCCCGCGCCGTCCTGCAGGACGGAAAGGGGGCTGATGCCCAGCTCCCTGGCCAGGATATCCACGACCCTGGGGCCGCAGAAGCCGCCCTGGCAGCGCCCCATGCCGCTGCCGGCCCGGCGCTTGATGCCGTCCACGCTGCAGGGCGGGATGGGGCTGCGGATCGCGTCCACGATCTCGCCCTCGGTGACCGTTTCGCACCGGCAGATGACCCGGCCGTACAGCGGGTTTTCCCGGACGGCCTGCTTGCGTTCCTCTTCGGACATGAAGCGGAAACGCTTCTTCCTGCGGGTCAGGACGGGATCGGCTTTCTTTTCGGGACGGAAGCCGCATGTCCCCAGCAGCCGCACCGCCTCCAGGGCGATGGCGGGGGCGGAGGAAAGGCCGGGGGATTTGATGCCCGCCAGGTCGATAAAATGCTCCGCGGCGACGGCGATCTGGAACTCGTCCTTGTCCGTGTTGGCGCGGACGCCGGCGAAATTGCGGATGGCGTTGCGGTACGTGAGGGAGGGCATCGTCTTCGCCGCCTTTTCGCGCACAAAGGCCATCCCTTCCGCCGTATTGCCGGTCTTTTCGGGCCCGGAAACGCTGGAAGCGTTGGGGCCGACCAGCAGGTTATGGTCCATCGTCGGGGTGATCAGCACGCCCTTTCCGTCCTGGTTGGGGCACTGGAACAGCACGTGCCTGGCCCGTCCGCATTCGGACTTGTCCAGCACGTAATACTCTCCTTTGTTGGGGAGGACCGTGAAGGCGTGGGGCGCCACCATGTCGTGGATGACGTCGCTGTATACGCCCGCGGCGTTGATCACATAGCGCGCCTCGAAGGGCCCCTTTGTCGTTTCGATCCGGTAGCCGCCGTCGATCTTCGTGATCCCCGTGACTTTGGTGGAAAGGTGCAGCTCCACCCCGTTCCGGACCGCCGTTTCGGCCAGCGCCAGAGCGTATTCCCAGGGGGTGATGATGCCGGCGCTGGGGGCGTAGAGCGCGCAGACCACTTCCGGGCTGACCTCGGGATCCATCTTCCGGACCTCGTCTCCGTCCAGGATCTGAAGGCCGGGGACGCCGTTCTCCACCCCGCGCTCATAAAGCGTCCGGACGGTGGCTGTTTCCTCCTCGCTGAAGGCCAGCACAAAGGACCCGATCCGGGCAAAGGGTACGTCCAGATCTTTGCACAGCTGCTCGGTCATGGCGTTGCCCTGGACGTTGAAGCGGGCCATCAAAGTGCCGGGCTTTGGATCGTAGCCGGCGTGGATGATGGCGCTGTTGGCGCGGGTCTCGCCCATGGCGATATCGTTTTCCTTTTCAAGCACCGCGACCGAGGCCTGATATTTGGACAGCTCAAACGCGGCGGCCGCGCCGATGATCCCGCAGCCGATCACAGCAACATCTATCATAAAGATCCTCCGTTCAAGCATGAAAAGCATGCCGTTCATATACAATAAAAGAATACCACTTTTTCGCGCCGAATGCAAGAAAAATACACCATTTCGCGCGGGCCGCCGAGGGGCGCCGGAAAGCGTCATGAAACTGTAATGATTGAAAGAAAAGTGTTGTAAAGTTTTTACAAAGCTCCCTGCAAATACATTGAAATGCTTCACGCGGATATGGTATAATTCAGCTTGGCTACCTATGAACTTCAGCCGTTTAAAGGAGATGCTCACTTGAAGAAATCATCAAAAAGCCTGTTGATATATGTAATCGTTCTGGCCGGCATTATCCTGTTCGGCGTCCTGATTTCCGGCAACGGCACCAACGGGGAAAGGATCGAATACCATCAGCTCCTGAAGCTCATCGAAAAGGACCTGAGCCAGAAAGAAGACGGCGCCGGCGAGGGGATCGAGATCCTTTCCGTCCGCGGCACTTCCGCGGTGGGCAAGCTGGAAAGCGGCAAAAGCAAGGTTTCCCTGGACGATTACCCCAATAAATACGACTTTGAAACGACCATCGGCGGCGATTTCATCGAAACCGTCCGGACCATGATCTACGAAAAGCGCGGGGGAGACATCAGTAAGATTTCCGTCGCGGATTTCCCCTTCAAGCTCGAATACCTGGCGCCGGTGTCCACGCCCTGGTTCGTGACGCTGCTGCCGGAGCTGCTGATGCTGCTGATGCTGGTCGGCTTCAGCGTTTACCTGATCCGGATGCAGACGGGCGGGGGCGGCCGCGTCAACAACTTCAGCCGTTCCCACGCGAACCTCGTGGATCCCAACAAGAACCATACGACCTTTGCTGATGTGGCCGGCGCCGATGAGGAAAAGGACGAGCTCAAGGAAATCGTCGATTTCCTCAAGAGCCCCAAGACCTACATCGATCTGGGCGCCCGGGTGCCCAAGGGCGTGCTGCTGGTCGGACCTCCCGGCACCGGCAAAACCCTGCTGGCCCGGGCGGTCGCCGGCGAAGCGGGCGTGCCCTTCTATTCCATCAGCGGTTCCGACTTTGTGGAGATGTTCGTCGGCGTCGGCGCCAGCCGCGTGCGCGACCTGTTTGACCAGGCCAAGCG
>CAMJXZ010000120.1 GCA_946409855.1 uncultured Clostridia bacterium
CAGCCTGATCAGAAGCCTGAAAAGAAATACCGAGATTTTTGTGCTGTCGTCCGAAGAGGTGGACGGCGTACAGTGGTATACCGCTCTTTCAAACGGTCAGACCGGTTATGTCATGGCGGAATTTATCGATCTGCTGAACGCGGAACAGTCCGCGCTGAAGCAGTCCAGGCTGAAAACCCCCGTGCCGACGCATACGCCCATGATGACGCGGGTTCCGACCGCCACACCCACCATGTACATTCCCACCCCGACCCCGACGCCGGCCGCCGAAATCATCACCCCCGCGCCGACAAAAACGCCGGAACCGTATACCGGGTACGGCGCCGCCGTTTTCCGCGCCGCGGTGCGCAGCAGCCTGAGCCTGAGCGAAGACGCCGTACGGGAAATGATCCCGGTGGATACGCTGGTGTATGTGCAGGGCCAGACCTATGTGGAAGGCGTTTGCTGGGACTCTGTCCGGGTGGTGTCCAGCGGCGTGACAGGATTCATGGAGGACAGCCAGATCCGCCGTATTTCGGAAGGGGAAGCGGAATACTACATCGCGGAGCTGACGACGCCCACCCCGGCGCCTGTCATTGTTTCCACGCCTGAACCGTTTACCGGCATGGCCCGCACGCTGGGCGGCTACGTGCCCCTCCGGGCAGACATGAGCTCCAACGCGCGGATCATCCAGCTGATGGAAGAAAACAGCGTGCTTCAGATCTACGAACAGGCGACGACCGCCGGCGGCATTACCTGGTGCCTCGCGCAGTACGGCGCGGATATCGGATATGTCCGCCGCGACATGATCGTACAGATGAACGACTGGGAAATCGGCGGATATATCGCCTCGCTGAGAACGCCGACGCCCACTCCCTTCGCCACCGCCACCCCGCTGGCCGGCGGCCAGCGGATCACCGCGTACGGCATCATCAACAAAGACAAGGTCAATCTCCGGATGGAGCCGAACATCAGCAGCATCTCGCTGTATATGATGAGCAGGAACGAGATGGCCTATATTCTGCATTCTGTCATTGATGAAAATGAAAAAATCTGGTATTATGTGACCATCAGCAACCGGACGGGCTATGTGCGCGCTGATTATCTGACCATTCTCAACCAGAATGAGCTGGACGACTTCCTGAATACGGAAGAATTCCGCAGCGCCAACAACAGCGAAAACCCGATCCATGACAGCTCTTCGTTGTATTCTTACGAAGACCACCTGCAGCAGCAGTGGGAAAGCGCTTCGGTCACTTCCTCCTTTGAGCCGTTCAACCCCTATGAAACCCCGGCGCCTGCCGCTGCCGCAACCCCGCAGCCCGCGCAGACGCCCGCGCTGACGATACCGCCGACCTTTGAGCCGACCATTGTCGCCGGGTTTAAAATGGAGGCGGACGAAAACGGCGCCTCCGGCGGGCCTTCCGTCATCATTCCGCTGCTGGCGGCGGGCGCCGCGGTCATCATCATCGGCGGGGCGGTCATCCTGTTCCGCGGGTCCAGAAGGCGGAAAAAGCGGCTGCAGGCCATGATGCGCGCGCAGAGGACGCAGCAGGGCAGGAGAGGCGCGTATCAGGACGGGGAGGACGGCGGAACCGCCCGGCAATACAGCCAGTACCGCAATGACAGCGGCGCTTCCGGTTACACTAAAGACCCGTATGAAGTCCCGGAAGTGTATAAGCAGTACCGCCCGCAGCGGAAGCCCGGGCCGCAGCTTTCCGATGATACGGTCCGGACCGAAGCTTCCGGATACCGGCGCACGGAAGCATCTGCCGCCCGCGTCCGCCGCGGGGCCGGAAACGATGAAACAGGCGTATGGCGCGGGGAAGACGCTTCCGCTATGTTCCGCCGGCCTGTCCGTCCGGGCGCGGAAAAGCCGCCCGAATCTTCCGTGCCTGATAACGCGGAACCCGGTTCAGATCATGCCGGCAGCCCGTTTGATGATCAGGCGCCTCCCTCCGCCGGCGGAGCGCCGGCTGTCAGGCGCCGGCGGAGCGAACGGTATCATTCGGATCAGAACAGCTGATCAGCCATCGATCAATCCAAGACAGGAGTTCAGATTTATGAAACGATTGTCCATTGTTTTTGTCATCCTGATGATCCTTTCCCTGTTCCCTTTCTGCGCTTCCGCCGCGGACTGGGTCGAACTGAGCGAAGCGGAACAGACCGCGCTTTCGGATAAAGGGGAAGAGATCATTGACCCCGTCAGGACCGTACCGGAGCACGTGATTCATTTGCTTCAGATCGCGCGGGCGGAAATCGGATATACCGAAGGCAGGAACAACGCGACCAAGTACGGCGAATGGGCAGGGGATATCAACGCCAACTGGTGCGCGGAATACCTGTGCTGGTGCGTCGATCAGGCGGATCAGCAGTACGGTACGAAGCTGCTGACGAACGTCTATCCGAAGTATTCCAGCAAGAACGTCGGCAGGAACTGGTTTATCCACGAGGGACGGTATATCGCCAGAAGAGGTACGGTGCCCGACTACGGCTCCCAGTGGTATTTCGGCCATACGGAGCCCATCGGGAAAAACGGCTATATCCCGCAGCCCGGGGACTGGATGTTCTTTGCCGTGTCCTCCGAAGGGGACACGACGCATGTCGCCATGGTGGAATACTGCACCGTCGATCCGAAAGGCCAGGTCCGCATTTACGCGCTGGAAGGCAATAAACCGGACAAGGTGCAGGAAGTGGCGTATCTGCTGGAAGACGAAACCATCCAGGGCTACGGCACGGTTTATGATCTGGCGGACCTGGTGCTGAAAATGGGCAGCTCAGGCAAAAAGGTGACCCGCCTTCAGGAGATGCTGGTGGAAATCGGGCTGCTGAATCCCGTCCATGTAACGGGGACTTTCGGCTCCCATACCGCTGAAGCCATCCGGAATTACCAGCTGGCCCACGGCATCGAGCCTACCGGGACCGCCGGCCACGAAACCCAGCTGAGCCTGCAGCTATATATTCAGCAGTACCGCATGGAGCATCCCGAAACCTGGCAAGTGGTGGATGACGATTGACAGAAGCGCCGGTTGTGATGTAAAATTTTATCTGCTTTTCTGACACGCCGCGGCCTGACCGGAAGCAAGGGGTGATGATCTTTGCAGGACATGCTTTTGATGCTTGATTACGACCACGCCGTTTCCAGAATTGCCGCGCGGATGCTTCGCTCGGAACGCATCTGCTGCAAGATCGTTCCGGGGGATACCGCCTTGGAAACCATCCTGTCGGAAGACCCGTGCGGGCTGATTGTCTGCGCGTCCTTTGATTCGGAATTATCCGGACTGTTTCCTTCCCTGCTGCAGCTTCCGATACCGATCCTTGCGCTGGGAACCGCCGCGGGGGCGCTGGCCGTTCATCTGGGCGGCGGATGCGACGCCTGGATTCCGGACAGGCGGATGGCGGACATCCGGTACGATATCTGTCCGCTTTTTGAAAATATCGCGTCCTCCCGGCGCATGATCTCCGGCGTGATGCCGCTCCGGCTGCCGGACGGCATTTCGGTCATCGCCAGAATGACGGATTCCGGGCTTCCTTACGCCTTTTCCTGCGGGGAAAGGAAACGTTTCGGCGCTCTGATGGAACTGGAACCCAACGACCCGGACAGCGTCTCTTTCCTGCTCAATTTCGCCCAGCGGATCTGCGGCTGTACCGCCTGGTGGGATGAAGACGCGCTGGTCAGCAAAACAGTGGGGGAGATCCGGCGCCTGGCCGGGGACGGCAACGCCCTTTGCCTCATGACCGGCGGCCTGCACGCCAGCGTCGCGGCCCTGCTGGGCGCGCGGGCGCTGGGAGACAGGATGCTTTGCGTCTTTGTCAATACAGGACTTCTGCAGGAAGGGGAAGAAGAAGCGTTTGAACGCTTTTTCTCCGGCCGCATCCATCTCCGCCTGACGTTCCGGGATGAAAGCGCCCGCTTTGCGCAGGCCCTGAAAGGGATCAAGGATCAGGAAGGGAAACGTTCCGCGGTGCATTCTCTGATGAATGTCATCAGCCGGGAAATCCAGCGGCAGATCTCCGGGCTTTCCCTGATCATCCACGACAGAACCTTTACCGAGCAGAACCAGGCGGAGACCCGCAGCCACCGGCCGGATGTTTCCCTGCTGGAGCCGCTGAAAGATCTGTTCCTGGATGAGGTCCGGCAGGTCGGCAGTTATCTGGGGCTGCCTTATGACATGATCGCCGGGCAGGTGATCCCGGATACGGGGCTTGCCCTGAACATCGTCGGGGAAGTAACTGAAGAAAAGCTCGGCATCCTCAGAAAAGCCGATTTCATTTACCGGAGTATCCTCCGGCAGAGCGCGCAGTCCCGGAAACTGAACGAATACTACGCGGTGCTCCGGCCCTACGAAAGAGATACCTACTCGGTCGTGCTCCGCGCGCTCAGCGTCAACCAGGGGGACGACCTGCGCGCGGCCAGGATGCCGTACGACCTGCTGGAAGAAGCGGCCGAAGCGATCCGGCGGGAATGCCCGCCGGTCAAACGCGTGCTGTATGATCTGACCCCTACCAAGCGTCTGTAAACAGGATGATATCCATTCGATCCATGAACCCTCGTTAAAGAAGCGGAGTAATTGATATGCGCATTACCCACCCTCAGGCAACCTATCGCGGCATTCCTGCGGAAGATACTTTTTTCGCGTCGAATGATCAGCATATTCAGCTGGGCAGCGGCTATCTGATCCCTTTCATTCAGAAGGAACTGTATCCCGCGAGGCCGCTGAATATCTATATGGAAATCGATTCGCAGCCTTCCGCGAGGAATCTGCTTTTCGGCGCGCTGCTGGCCAGGGCCATCGTCATTCGGGACCAGAACTATCCCGGCATGCCGGGCCGGCTCTATGCTCAGCTGGACGCCACGGACGCTGATCTGGTGAATTTTTATCAGCACAGCGGACTGGTCGCCGACGACGCGGAAGACCTGTTTTATTTTCCGCTGCCCTACGCGGAGCCGGGCAAAACGCCCATGGGCGTCCAGTACGCGTCCGTTCCGCTGGAAAATGACGCCCAGCAGGATGCGTTTCTGCAAAGGCTGAACGCGATGCGCATTTCCCCGATTCAGCGGGATCAGCTGACGCTCTGGCGGGAGCAGCCCGGGTTCCTCGCCCTGGGTTTTTACCGCGCGGGCCGGCCCGTATCAGAGCTGGTCACAGCCGGAACGGGGCCGGACGCGTCCCTGGTGCAGGTATATACGCGCAGTGAATTCCGCCATCAGGGGATGGCGCGGTCCCTGGTGCTGCAGGCAGCCGCGATACTCCGCGAGCGGGGCATGCAGGGGCTGTACGCGCATATCTTCAGGCGGAATACACCGCAGGTCGCTTTTATGCAGAGCATCGGGGCAACCTTCACCAAAACGGTAGCCCTGCTTCCGGGCGTGGATTTATGATGAAACACGGGTGGCTTGTTTATAACGGGTTCTTTCATTCCGAGAGCTTTTCGCGTCTGTTCGGGTCCATCCTGTCGGAAGCGGAAGCGCTCGGGATTTCTTTGCGCATGGTCGGAAACGATCAGCTGTGCCCGCCTGACGCTTTCCTGGCAGCCCATGGAAAACCTGATTTCGTCCTTTTCTGGGACAAGGATGTCCGCCTTGCCTTTCAGCTTGAAAAGGCGGGAATCCCCGTCTTCAACAGCGCGAAAAGCATCGCCCTGTGCGATGACAAAACGCTGACCTGTCTTGCGCTTGATTCCGCTGTCCCGATGCCGGAAACGATTCTTTGCCCCATGACCTTTTATGAATATGGGGACGTTTCTTTTTTGTCCCGGGTGGAAGATGCCCTTTCTTTCCCATATATCCTCAAAGAAGGACAGGGGTCCTTCGGCCAGCAGGTTTATCTGATCCGGACGCACGAAGAAGGGGTTCAAAAGCTCCGGGAGCTGGCCGGGAAGCCCCTGCTGTTTCAGCGCTTTGTCTCTTCTTCCTTTGGGCGGGATCTTCGCGTCTATGTCTGCGGAGGTCAGTGCGCGGCCGCCATGGAACGCGTCGCGCCGCCGGGAGATTTCCGCGCGAATGTGATGAATGGGGGAAAGGCGGCGGCCCATCGTCTTTCAGCGCAGGAGGAGCGGATCGCCCTGCAGGCGGCAAAGGCCCTGGGCCTTACGTTCGCGGGTGTGGACCTGCTTTTTTCCGGGGATGGTCCGCTTGTCTGCGAGGTCAATTCAAACGCTCATTTTACCGCGATCATGAATCTGACCGGCGTCCGGATCCCGAAATTGATTCTTGAATGCATTCTTAATCAGCTTCCCGAAAACACATAGAGCAGATTCATCAGACGGAGTGATCCCATTGAATAAAGTTTTCGCGTTTTTCAAAGACAGCCGGGTGAAATCCTGGGCATTGATTGTCCTGGGCTGCGTAGTTGCCGCTTCTTCCTACCCGATGTTTCTGACGCCCAACGCCATCGCGCCGGGCGGACTGACCGGCGTATCCATGATTCTGAATCACGTGTTTCACTGGCCGATCGGCATCACCAGCCTGCTGCTTTGCGCGCCCCTCTTTGTCGCCGGGTGGCGGCAGTCCGGCGCACGGTTTATTTTGAGGACCATCGGCGCCACCGCGCTGTTCTCCGTACTGATCGACATTCTGCCCCTGCCCGCGATCACGGACGATATCCTGCTGGCCACGGTATTCGGGGCCGCCCTCATGGGCATCGGGCTTGCGCTCATTTTTCTGGGCGGGGGAACGACCGGCGGCACCGACATGCTGGCGGAGCTGCTGCACAAACGTTTTCCCTCCGTCAAAGTGGGCGTTTTCCTGGCTATTGCCGACGGCTGCGTGATCCTGGCCGCCGCGTTCATTCTGGGCACCCGGGCGGCTTTGTACGCGCTGATCAATATCCTGATCTCCGCTTATGTGATCGATCTGGTGCTTTCCGGCGCCGGCAACGCGAAGGCCTGCTTTATCATTTCCGATCACGCCGGTCAGATCACCGAACGCATCATGAACGACCTGGACCGGGGCGTTACCCTGCTCGACGCGACCGGCGCATATTCCGGGCAGCCGAAGAATATGATCGTCTGCGTCTGCGCCGCCCGCGAAATCATCCGCCTCAAACAGATCATGAAGCAGGAAGACCCGAAGTCGTTCATTTTCATTACCGATACCCATGAAACGCTGGGGGAAGGCTTCAATCACCTGATCTAACAGCTTTCTCCGTCTTTTTCCGGGTCCGGAAGGCCTCTGTATTGTAACAGGGCCGTCTCATGGATCCGGTTTTCTTTTGCCATACTTTTGCCCTTATTCGCGGCTTTCCTTTTGATTGACATTCAATCCTGGCATGCTATAATTAATAAGATGGATTTTTCCCAGAAGGGGTGGTTTCCGCTTGATCAGATTATTTCGTTTTTCGGGGAAATATAAGCTTTATCTGTTTCTCGCGCCGCTGATGATCATCGGGGAAGTGATGATGGAAACATTTATTCCCCAGTTGACCGCCAGGCTGATCAACCTGATCAACGACGCGGAAACCATACCGCTGGAAATGTCCCAGGTGCTGCTGCTGGGCGGGCAGATGGTGCTGATGAGCATTCTTTCCCTGGGCTTCGGCGCCGCCGCGGCCCGCTTTGCCGCCGTCGGGGCGATGGGCTTTTCAAGGAACCTGCGCCATTCGCTGTTCGAAAAAACGCAGAGTTTTTCTTTCAAGAACATCGATAAATTCAGCACCGCGTCCCTGGTGACCAGGCTGACCACGGACGTAAACCAGGTGCAGAATATGCTGATGATGCTGGTCCGCATGGCGGTGCGTTCGCCCATCATGTTTGTCATGGCGTTTTTCTGGGCCTGGCGCATGAACCCAAGCCTGATCACCATCCTTCTGGTCGCGGTGCCCGTACTGTTTACCGGTCTTGGCCTGATCATCAAAACGGCTTTCCCGCGCTTCAAGGTCATGATGGAAAAGTACGACGCGCTGAATGGCTCGGTCCAGGAAAACCTCATCGCGATCCGGGTCGTCAAGGCGTTTGTGCGTGAAAGCTTTGAAAAATCAAAGTTTGCCAAATCGGCGGACGATCTGATGAATTCACAGCGCCGCGCCGAAAAAGTCGTCATCCTGAACAGCCCGCTGATGCAGATCCTGATGAACGGCTGCGTGGTAGCGGTGCTCTGGTTCGGCGGCAGGCAGATCGTCCGCGGCGACATGAGCCTGGGGGATCTGACTTCTTTCATTACTTACATCACGCAGATCCTGATGTCGCTGATGATGCTCAGCTTCATCTTTGTTTCCTACGTGCTTTCCAAAGCTTCCGTGAGCCGTATCAATGAAGTGCTGGACGAAGTGCCGGATATCACGAGCCCTGATGACAGCCTGAAGGATGTGGCCGACGGCTCCATCGTGTTTGAGCACGTTTCCTTCTCCTATACGGGCAAAAAAGAGCGGGAAGTGCTCAAAGACGTCAATTTCTCCATCCGTTCCGGCGAAACCATCGGCCTGATCGGCGCGACAGGCTCCGCCAAAACAACCCTCGTCAGCCTGATCCCCAGGCTCTATGACGTAACGGAGGGCAGCGTCCTGGTCGGCGGGCAGGATGTGCGGAAATACGATACGGCAGCGCTCCGCGACGCGGTATCGGTGGTGCTGCAGAAAAACGTTCTTTTCTCCGGCTCCATCGCGGAAAACCTTCGCTGGGGCGACGAAAACGCGACCCAGGAGGAACTGGAAGCTGCCTGCCGGGTGGCCCAGGCGGATGAATTCATCAAATCCTTCCCGGGCGGATATGAGATGGACCTGGGGCAGGGCGGCGTCAACGTTTCCGGCGGGCAGAAGCAAAGGCTGTGCATCGCCAGGGCGCTTCTGAAAAAGCCAAAGGTCATGATCCTGGACGACGCGACCAGCGCGGTCGATACGGCGACGGACGCCCGGATCCGCGAAGCGCTCCGCACGCAGATGCCGGAAACCACCAAGATCATCATCGCCCAGCGCATTACGTCCGTTCAGGACGCGGACCGGATCATCGTGCTGGACGAAGGGCAGATCAGCGATATCGGCACCCACGAGGAGCTGCTCGGGCGCAACGAGATTTACCGGGAAGTGTATAACTCCCAGCAGAAGGGAG
>CAMJXZ010000121.1 GCA_946409855.1 uncultured Clostridia bacterium
TCTGTTGGCTTATTCAAAGGGAAAAGCCATGCGCGACAGGCAAATCCGTTCGGGGGGTTCCGTAGGGGGGTGAGGAGGGCCCGGAAATCGTGCCGGTGGCACGATTTCACCGACGAACGGGTCGGCAGGCACTGGACCGCAAGACCCCCCTGCGGTGATCTCAATACTCGTCTTCCAGCATGCAGTCGATGGCGCCGTCGATGGACTGGCCGCCGTCGATGAAGATCGTCTGGCCCACGATGAAACGGCTCTTCTCCTTGTCGGCCAGGAACTGGATCATGGGCACGATGTCCGAAGGCTGGCCGCCGTGCCCGGCCGGGATCTTGCGATTGAAGCCGTTGATGTCCCGCTCGCTGTAGCGGCTCATGATCTTGGTGTAGATCAGGCCCGGGGCGATGCAGTTGACGTTGATGCCGTACTTGATCAGCTCCACCGCGATGGACTTGGTGAACATGTTGAGCCCCGCCTTCCCCGCGGAATAGGGCAGGGGCTTGCGGCGCACCCAGGTCACCAGGCTGTGGATGGAGGAGATGTTGATGATCGCCCCCCGGATGCCCTGGTCGATCATGCTCTTCGCGGCGATGTGGCTGCAGTAGGCGGCCGAAGACAGGTTCAGGGCGATCTGCTCGTCCCAGTATTCCATGGGCATGTCCACAAACCCGCCCTTGGGCATTTTGAGCGCCCCGCCCGCGTTGTTGACCAGCACGTCGATCCGCCCGAAATGATCCAGAAACGCGTTCAGCATGCGCTCGCAGTCCGCTCGTTTGCCGACGTCCGCCTGATACACCTGGGCGTCCGCCCCCAGGGCCCGGCACCTTTCCGCCACCTGCCGCGCGTCCTCCGGGGAATGGCAGTAGTTGATCCCCACATCATAGCCGTCCTTCGCGAAAGCTTCCACCGCCGCGGCGCCGATCCCGTGGGAAGAACCGGTCACCAGAATGGTCTTTCTCATGATCGTCCGCTCCTTCTGATCATTTCAGTCACCGTGTACATGGGCAGGAACAGGTGCGCGGGCTGCACGCCGCCCACGCTGTCGATGAGTTTCCGGGCGATCTGCGCCGGGTCCTTTACGCTCGACGCCAGCATGCCCTGAACAAAGCCCTCGTCATGGTAAAAGCACGCCAGGCACTTTTCCAGGTAGGCCCTGCACTGCTCCCGGCCGGCCGCGTCGGCGCCCAGGGGCAGATAAGGGTGTCCGCAGGCGATGTTCCGGATTTCCTCCATCCGGAGCAGCCGGTGCAGCGTCTTTTCGTACCCGTCCGCGTCCATGATCAGGGCGCAGCCCTGGGAGACCGTGCCGTTCAGCTGCAGGGAATCCCCCGTAAGCAGCGTCCCGGAGCGGGTATCCAGGTAGCAGCAGCTGTCCGTGTCGTGCCCCGGGGTGTGGATCAGCCGCAGGTCCCCCAGCATGTCCCCGTCCCGCAGCAGCAGGTCCGGCTCCGCCCCGTCCAGCCGGGCGGGCACGGCGGCGCTGTACCCCGGGAAGCGGGCGCGGATCTGGGCGGAATAGCGCAGCGGGTCGCGCATCCGCTCCAGGGACTGTTCAAACACCGCCACCCTGAGATGCGGCGCCAGCTCCTTGAGCCTGCCGCAGCCGCCCACGTGGTCCCCGTGGATGTGGGTCATGGCCAGCCAGCCGATGTTCTCCAGCGTCAGCCCCAGCTCTTTCAGGGCGGGAACGATGCTGCTGTCCACCGTTTCGGCGCAGCCGCCGGTATCCACCAGGATATTTTCCCGGCCCAGCACCAGCGCCGCGCCGGCCCAGCAGCCGGGAAACGGTACAGCCAGCCGGTACACATCCGGCGCCAGCTGCACAAAATGCTCCATGCAAGACGCACCTCCCCCATGTTCCGAATTGTCTCTCTGAGCATTATACCCGCTTTGCGCCCCGCCCCTCAACTTGAAGCTGCGCTGGGGGTTCATCGGAAAAATAGTGTTGACTCCGCCGTTCGATTCAGGTATAATGATATGTGATTCGTGCAAAAAGAGGATAGGAAAATGAGAGACCTGTTCGTCCCCGTTCTCTACGATAAAAAGGCCATCGCCTCCACCCAGTATTCCTCCGCCCTGCAGGGCATCAAAACAGCCGCCGCCCGCTACGGGCAGCGGCTGCAGATGATTGCCGCAGAGGATTTCGACGGGGTGGACTTTTCCGCCTTTCCGGACGTGGCCATCCTGGTCAGCATCAGCATGCCGTTCATCGAGCGGGCGCTGACCGTCATGCGCAGCTACCGGCGCACCATCGTCCTGACCGGGATCGACAGCGAGCAGTTCGGCGCGGACGTATCCTGCGCCACCCCCTCCCGCCGGGCGGAAACCCAGCAGCTGGTCAACTACCTGTACAACTGCGGCAAAAAGCACATCGCGCTGGTCGGCTTTGAGGTGGACTCCATCAACGACAACTTCCGCTACCACGCCGCCATCACCGCCGCCGCCGTCTGGGGCAATGTGCTCAGCGAAAAGGACGTATGGCACTGGAAGCACGACCCGCTGGAATCCTTCGCCGCCTTCCTGCAGGTATACCGGCAGTACGACGCGGTGATCTGCCCCAACGACGTCATCGCCATCTGCCTGATCAACGAATGCAAAAAGCGGGGCATCCGCATCCCGCAGGAGCTGTACCTCGCCTCCTTCGGCAATATGAGCGTGAGCAGCTACTACAGCCCCACCATCACCACGGTCACCATGGACATGTTTTCCGTGGGCGAGCAGGCCTACAACGTGTGGCGCTTCCTGACCGCCAGCGACACCCAGACCAGGACCTCCATCAAAATCACCGTCCCCAGCCGCATCCTGGCGCGGGAAAGCACCAACTGCGAGGAGCCGCGCACCGGCACGGGCGTTTCCTCCCCCGTGCTGCAGGCGGACCGGTTTTACTATAACCCCGTCATCTCCGTGCTGGTGGGGCTGGACAACTGCCTCTCCCAGCGGGACGCGCTGGATATGCGGATCATCCGCTCCCTGATGGACGGGGACAATTACGAAACCATCTGCGAAAAGCATTACATTTCATCCAGCACCCTGCGGTACCGGCTGAACAAGGTCTTTTCGGACGCCGGCGTCAGCAGCCGGAAGGAATTCACCGCCCTGATCCACAGCCACCTGGGGGAAGGAAATCCCTTCAGCTACGTGGAATAAGAGGCGCGGTTCCAAATCAAAGAGAAGGCCATCCGGAAGGATGGCCGAAAAATCAGAATAGTTCGATGGAAAACGCCCGTTCGCAGCTTTCGCCCGGGCCGATGACCAGCGTGCCCATGCGGTCCTCGATCGTCGTCGCCGCGCCTGCGTGGACACTGGTCGAAGGCTCCAGGCAGACGAAGGACGCGTTTTCGTCCGGCAGGGCCCACATGGCCAGGAAGGGGAACTGCGCCCGGTGGATCCGGACGCCGTGCCCCCCGTCCAGGCTGCCGTATTCGACATATTCGGACCGGATGTCCGTCATGCTCCTGGTATAATTCGTAAACAGCCCATGACAGAGCTGCCGGAATCCGTCCCTGACAAAGCCGCCGTCCTTCCAATTGAAGGGGTTGAAGGAGGCGGCGTTTTCTTTTTGCTCAAAGCGCAGATAATACCGGTTTGGGTCGCTGCCCTCCAGCGGCCAGCGATAGGCGGTATGGCAGCCGAAGCAGAAAGGAAGCGGGTCGGGGCCCGGGTTGTCCGCCCGGTAGGAAATGTGCATCCGGTTCCCGTCCAGCAGGTAGCTCACCTCAAGGCGGAACGCGAAGGGATACTGCGCCCGGGTGCGCTCGTCGTCCCGGAGCGTCATCACCGCGCAGGTCTCCTCCGCCTTTTCCACGGTGAAATTCCGGTCCATCGCGAAGCCGTTGATGCCCATATGGTACGCGGTATCCTTTACGTAATACGTATCGCTCAGGAAGCGGCCCATGATGGGAAACAGGGTGGGCGAGGTGCGGGCGTAATACGCCGGGTCCCCCTGCCAGAGGTATTCCAGCCCGTCCATTTCCAGGCTCCTGAGCTCCGCGCCGAAGGCGTTGACATGCGCGCGGATCCGCCCGTTGTCCAGGATGATGTCCTTCATCGGATGGTCCTTCTTTCTTCCGGATTTTGGATGGGGATCAGCCTCATCCGGCCCGCTGCGCGGTAAAATGATCCGCCGGATCATTTTTCAGGCCCTCACAGCCCCCATTGGGGAAGGCTGGGGAAGGCTTTTGGAGGTTCTGCTGTTCCCTGATGATCGACACCAAAGCAGGCCGATTGAAGCCTTCCCCACTGGGGAAGGTGTCAGCGAAGCTGACGGACGAGGTGATCCCCCGGCTCATTTGCGCACCGGTCCCCCGGCGCTTCCATTGAATCCATCTTCAGCCCCTCTTTGTTTCCAAAGGAGAGGTCTCCTCATCCTCTCAAATTGCTTTCAAAGGATGATTTCCCCCGCAGGATCACGCCGACGCCGTCCGGAATGGCCGTGACGGAGGCGTTTTCGCCCAGCAGGGCGGTCGCCTCCTTCAGGGCTTCGTCCGCGGTGGGCGCCCAGCGGAAGTGCATATCGGTAACCAGCCGGCGGTTTTCCCCACCGGTGACAAACCAGCAGCACGCCCTGCCCATGACGCGGGCCAGGATCTGCGCCTCCCACTGATCCATCCGGGTGCTTTCCGGCGGGATCCCCTCGATCGCCCGGGTCACCTCTTCGGGGCTGTTCCTTTCGGCAAACCAGCGGTAAAAGTCCTCTCCCCCGTGCCCGTCCCCCAGGCCCGCGATCATCACCACCGCCCCGCCGGGACGGACGCAGGCCTCGGCCCCGGTCATTCCCTTGACACTCTGGTACACGTTCTGGTCCAGGGGGTAGCCGCCGTTGGAGGTGAACACGATGTCCGATACCACCGGCTCCGCCCGGCACATCTTTTCGCAGGCCTCGCAGCCCGCCTGATGGGCCAGTTCCCGGTCCCCGGCATAGGCAGCAGCCACCCGGTGCCGGGCGTCCAGCAGCACGTTCAGGATGAAGGAAAGCCCGGCCGCCTGCGCCGCGAACAGCATGTCCCGGTGGATGGGATTGTCCGTAAGGCTGCCCTGCCGGGCATGGGGGTCGGCGATAAAGCGGGCGTTGTGGTTGTACAGGATCGTCTTCGCGGAGGCCACCCCCGGCAGGATGCTTTTGCGCCCGCCCGAAAAGCCGGCGAAAAAGTGAGGCTCCACAAACCCTTCGGATACCACCAGGTCCGCCTGGCGCACCAGCCGGTTCAGCCGCAGCTCCCCGCCGGAGGGCAGGCGGCCGAAATACGCCATGCTCTCCGCGTCCCCGGCGCGGTGCACTTCGATCCGCTCCCGGCGGACGATCTCCTCCCCGAACTTTTCCATAAGCTCTTGCTGGGTGGTGGGCCGGTGCATGCCGGCGGCGATCAGGATGGTGATCTCCGCCTGCGGGTTCCCCGAACGGATCTCCGAAAGCAGCAGCGGCATGGTGACCCGGCTGGGCACCGGGCGGGTGTGGTCGGAGGAGATGACCAGCACCCGCTTCCTGCCCGCCGCCAGGTCGCGAAGCCGTTTGGTGCCGATGGGATGCTCCAGCGCCTGCCGCACGACGCCGCTTTCGTCGCCGGCGGATACGGGCGGGGCCGCCGGCTCGATCACGGCGGCAAGCCGGCGCCCGTCGATATGCAGGATCTCTTTCCCCCTGCCCCGGGGGAAAACCACTTCCTTGATCATGAAACCACCTTGCCGGGGTTCAGGATGCCGTTTGGGTCAAAGGCGGCCTTGATGGCGCGCATCAGTTCCATCTGCCTGGGCCCGACGCTTTCCGCCAGGAAGGCTTTCTTCGCGTGGCCGATGCCGTGCTCGCCGCTGACCGCGCCGTGCATTTCCGCCGCCGCCTCGTACAGTTTGCGCATCACCTCGGCCACGGCCTTCTTCCACGTTTCTTCGTCCATATCGTCCCGGCAGGCGTAGATGTGCAGGTTGCCGTCCCCCGCGTGCCCGAAGGAGCGGATGCGGACGCCGGTTTCCCGGCTGATCTCCACGCTGCGGTGCACGAAGGCGGGGATGCTGTCCCGGGGCACGACCACGTCGCACTCGTCCATCGTGGGGGTGGAACCCTTGATGGCTTCCAGGAAGGCGCCCCGGGCGGTCCAGATGCTTTCCTTGCGCTCGTCGGTATCCGCCAGCAGCACGTCCCGGGCGCCGATGGAGAGCACCAGGTCCGTCACCGCGCTGACGGCCGGCTGCAGGGCTTCCGTGCTCGCCCCGTCCAGCCGGACCAGGAGATAGGCGTCGGCGCTGGTATCCGGGAACTGCTTGCCCAGGTATTCCTCCGCGCAGGTGATGACCTCCCGTTCCATGAACTCCACCGCCGTGGGGTCGCAGCCGCAGGCCAGCACCTGGGGCACCGCGCTGATGCAGGCGTCCAGGTCATCAAAGGGGATCAGCAGGGAAAGGTTCACCTTCGGCTCCGGCACGAGCTTCACCATGAGCCTTGTCAGGAAACCCAGGGTGCCCTCGCTGCCGATCATCAGGTCGATCAGGCTGTAGCCGGAGGAGGTTTTGACGTTCTTCCCGCCCAGCTCGATGATGCTGCCGTCCGCCAGCACCACCTGCATGCCCAGGATATAGTCGCGGGTCACCCCGTAGCGGACCGCGCGCATGCCGCCGGCGTTGGTCATGGCGTTGCCGCCCATGGTGGCCGTCTTTTCGCCGGGGTCCGGCGGATAGAACAGCCCTGTCCCTTCCAGATACTTCGGGAACTCCATCAGCAGCACGCCGGGCTCCACCGTGGCGGTCATGTTGCGGGTGTCCACCTCCAGCACCTTCTTCATCTTTTCGGTGGACAGCACCACCCCGCCGTGGATGGCCACGCAGCCGCCGCACAGCCCGGTGCCCGCGCCCCGGGGGGTCACGGCGATGTGCCGTTCGTTGCAGTAGCGGAGCACCTGGCTCACGTCCTCCGCGGAAAGCGCCTGCAGCACGGCCTCGGGCATGTAGTGGCCGTACTCGGTCATCTCGTCGTGGTCATAGTCGGTGGAGATGGCTTCCCCGGTAAACACCCTGCCCGGCAGCAGCCGGGAGAAATAATCCAGATCGGCCCGGGTCAGTTTCTGAAACTCGCTCATGCCTGCGCCTCCTTCAGCATTCTGATCATTTCGGGCACGACCCGGTACAGGTCGTCCACGATGGCGATGTGGGACACGGCGAAGATCGGCGCGGAACGGTCGTTGTTGATCGCGACGATGTGATCGCTGGCGTTCATGCAGCTGGTGAACTGGATGGCGCCGCTGACGCCGCAGGTAATGATCAGCCGGGGCCGCACGGTGCGGCCGGACAGGCCGATCTGGCGGTCGTTGGTGTTCCAGCCCTTTTCCACCAGGGGCCTGGTCGTGGCCCAGTCGCCGCCCAGCAGCTGCGCCAGCTCCCGGATCATGTCCAGGTCGCTCTCCTTCTGCAGGCCGCGGCCGCCCACCACCAGGATCTCCGCGTCGGAGATGCTCTTTTTCGGGGGCACGGGCGTCACCGACACGCAGCTTCCCCTGCATTCCAGCACCGCTTTGGGCAGCTTCCTGAACAGCACTTCGCCCTCCGCCTGTTCCCCGCGCGCCGGGGTATCCATGACCTTGTAGCGAACGGTGGCAAACTGCGGCCGGGTGTTGGCGGTCACGATCTGGGCCATGATGTTGCCGCCGAAGGCGGGCCGGATCTGCACCAGGTCAGTATTTTCCCGGAGCTCCAGCTTCGTGCAGTCCGCCGTCAGGCCCGTATGGAAGCGGGTGGACAGGCGGGGCGCCAGGCTCCTGCCCAGGGAGGTCGCGCCCACCAGCACCACGGAAGGTTTGCGGTATCTGATGTAGTCCTCCACGCAGCAGGCGTAGGCGTCCGCCCGGAAATAGGAAAGCTCGGGGTCGTCGTAGACCGCCACCTCGCTCACGCCAAAGTGGCGGAGTTCTTCCGCGTAGGCGCTGACGCCCTGGCCGACCAGGACGGCCCTGACCTCGAACCCGACCGGCCCGGCCAGCTGGCGCGCTTTGCCGATCAGCTCCAGGCCCACCGGGTGCAGCCTGCCCCCGCTGACCTCGGCAAACACCAGGATGTCCTTCCACTGGCTTTTGTCCACGCTTTCCACGCGGGTCTCCAGCTTGACAATGGCCTTTTCCGGGCAGCTTTTCAGGCAGATGCCGCACACCTTGCAGGCGGCGTTTAGCTCCGGCCGGCCGTCCTTCATGTCGATGGCGCCGAAGGGGCAGTTCTTGGCGCACAGACCGCAGCCTGTGCATTTACGTTCCATGATCGCGATTTTTGCCATGGTTGCGGCCTCCTCAGATAAACTTCCATTTCTTGAGGACGGACATCAGCCTTTCCGCGTTGCCGCCCTCTTCCCAGACCTCGTGCTCGGTGTCGTTCTCCGGCGGGAAGATCCGCTCCACCTGGGTGGCGCTGCCCGCCAGGCCGTAGTGGTTCTCGTCCCGGTCCAGGAAGGTATCCAGCCCCTGCACGTGGACCGGCCTGTCGCCGATTTCCCGCGCCGTTTTCAGGGACGGAAGACGGGGCACGTAGATGTCCTGCTCCACCGTCACCAGGCAGGGGAAGGGCATGTGCACCGTTTCGATGACGTCCTGCAGCTGCTGCTCGGCGTCCACCCCGTCCCCGTTCACCGTCAGCCTGGACACCCAGGCCGCGTGCGGAATGCCCATATATTCCGCGATGGCGGGGCCGACCTGGGCGGTATCCCCGTCGGTGGTCTGCTTGCCGCAGAGGATCAGGTCAAAGTCCCCCACGCTGCGGATGGCCTGGCTCAGGGTGTAGCTGGTGGCCAGCACGTCGGCGCCGCCCAGCCGCCTGTCGGAAAAGACATAGCCGTCGTCCGCCCCCATCATGTAGGCCTCTTTGACCACGGCCTGCGCCTGGGGCGGGCCCATGGTGCCCACGGTCACCGTGCCGCCGTAAGCCGCCTTGAGGCGCAGCGCGGTTTCCAGGGCGAACAGATCGTACGGGTTCATCTTGCCCGCGATGCCGCTGCGCTTGAGCACGCCGGTTTTTTCATCCA
>CAMJXZ010000122.1 GCA_946409855.1 uncultured Clostridia bacterium
CCGCCCGAACGACGGTGAAGTGCTGATCGACGTTTCCACCCCCGACTTCCACACCGAAACCTTCATCGACAAGGCCTATGCCAAGCCCTACTACAAGAAGCTGAACGAAATGTATCACGCGGGCCTGATCAACCGCAACACCTTCACCATGAGCTATGACCAGTACATCGAAGCCATCTCCAACGGCACCGTGCTGGGCATGTTCGACCAGGCCTGGGACTTCGGCGTTGCCACCTCTGCCCTGCTCGACGCGAAAAAGTATGACCGCACCTACGTTGCCCTGGGCCTCATCTACGACGAAGAGGACGCCGGCAAAGTGGTCGAAGAGCACTATGTGAACGGCTCCCTGCCGAACGTCCGCCGCGGCTTCGGTATCTCCGTCACCTGCCCCTGCCCCGAGCGCATCGTGGCCATGTGGGAAGAAATGCTGTCCGACGAATGGCAGCTGATCTTCAACTGGGGCATCGAAGGCGAAGATTACTTCATCGATGACAACGGCCGTCTGCAGATGACCGCCGAGCAGTACAACAACACCCAGGACGCCAGCTGGAAGCTCGCCAACAAGGCGGAAGCCTTCTTCCAGAGCAGCCCCAAGAAGCAGGGCTACATCCTGGACGACGTGCAGGTCGGCGACAAGGTCGTCAAGGCCGGCAACTGCTGGGAGCCCGGCAACCAGCCCGAAATCGTCTTCGGTCTGATGAACGACTATGACAAGGAATTCCTGGCCGCCTACGGCTATCAGAAGTTCGCTGACTTCGTCAATCCGCCCATCGAGCTGGCGCCCTACGGCGAAGCCTGGCAGATCGACTACACCCCCGTGGATACCGCGCACACCAACTTCCTGAAGGTGCAGGATATCCGTCTGCCCGAGCTGATCATGTGCGACGAATCCGAATTCGACGCCAAGTGGGATGCTTTCGTGGCCGAAATCCAGCCCTATGCGGATGAATTCGCCGCCTTCATGCAGAAGCGCGTCTACGAAGAAGCCCACAAGGTGCTTGATAACCAGTAATCCGGCTAGTCTTGACCAAAGGGGAGAGCATCGTTCTCTCCCCTTTGGTTTTTAAGAAAGGGGCAATGGGGCATGACAGGCATCACGAAACCGACGAACCAGCGTCAAAAAAAGGCCGGCTTTTTCCGGCAGCTGGGCAAACAGTGGCAGCTCGCGATTATGTCCGTGCCGATGCTGCTGTACGTCCTGCTGTTCAACTACGCGCCGCTGTGGGGTTGGGTGAACGCTTTCCGGGACATCAGCCGCGAGCGGGGCACGCTGATCCAGTACCTGAGCGGCGGCGAGCCGATTCCGTACGGTCTGAACAATTTCAAGAATCTGTTCGATTCCATGAATGTTCCGACCTTTATGGAAAGCCTGCGGAACACGCTGGCGATGAGCCTGATCAACCTCGTGTTCGGCACCCTGTCCGCCATCGTGCTGGCTGTGCTGCTCAATGAGGTGCGCCAGAAGAGCTTCAAGCGGACGGTGCAGACGGTGACCTATCTGCCGCACTTCCTGAGCATGATCATCGTCGTCGGCATGGCACAGATCATTTTTGACGACAAGGGGCCGATCAACGACCTGCTGATCTCCGTCGGCCTGATCAAGGCGCCCGTGTTCTGGCTGGGCGAGTCGAAATATTTCTGGTGGCTGGTCGGCGTGATCAACGTCTGGAAGGAAGTCGGCTGGGGGACCATCATTTATATCTCCGCCATGACCGGCATCGACCCCTGCCTGTACGAGGCGGCCTCCATCGACGGGGCGGGCCGCTTCCAGCGGATCATGCACGTCACCCTGCCGGGCATCCGCTCGACCTTCGTGATCCTTTTGATCATGAATATCGGCCATATCCTGGATACCGGCTTTGAAATCCAGTACCTGCTCAAATCCACCCTGACCGAACGCGTGGCCTATACCGTTGACCTGTACGTCATGGAATACGGCACGCAGAAGTCGGATATCGGTCTGGCGACGGCCGCCGGTATTTTCAAGAGCGTGATCGCGATCATTCTTCTGACGGGCGCGAACTTCATTTCCAAGCGCCTGGGCGAAGATTCGCTGATGTGACCGGAAGGAGGCGCTTGCTGTGAGCATTGGGAATAATGAGCGGAAGCCTTCCGGAAAGTATGATGAAAGCGTGCGCGGGATTCCGGACGCGCTCCGTCGGGGAGCCAGGCTGAACAAAACCCAGCTGCGCTGGTCCCTGGTTGTGTTTTTCGCGCTGCTGTTCATCCTGGCGGCCGTGATGGTTTTCACCCTGGAAAAGAGCAACGATATTTTACTGACCAACGAGCGGGCCGACGCCATTTCGGAAGCGATCGGCGCCGAACGCGTGGAGATCGAGGCCGGGAGCACCAAGCTCCATCTGACCCAGGAGCACGGGGTCAAAAAGACCGGGGACGGCGAAAGGATCCTGCTTCTGCAGAAGCCGGGCGTCGTGCAGAACAGCTACTGGCTGACGGTCTGCGCCGATGAGGCGGCGGCTGAATACGAGGCCGCGCTGGGCAAGAACAAGAACATGATTCAGCTGGGCGCCCGGGACGGCAAGGGCCTCTGGACCTTCGTGGCCAAGGAAAAGGAAGTCGAAAAGAGCAAAGCGTCCCTGCCGGGCGCGGTCTTTGTGCCCCTGAACCGGCTGTACAGCGACGATGTGCCGGAAGGCATGACGGAAGAGGACTTCCGCCTGATGACGCAGATGGCTGAGGAACTGCATTTCATCCAGTTCGGCACCTTCGGCACCGTCACCGATTCCAGCGTCCGCCTGATCCGAGGTACAGAGGCGGAGATCGCGGAAGCCGAACAGCAGAAAACCAACCTGCGTCTTTTCCGGCTGATCCTGATCGCGCTTCTGATCGCGGCCCTGGGCGCGCTGGCCTTTACCCTCAAGTCCGGCAAGGTGCTCAGGAAGCCGGCCAATACGCAGCGGGTCATCCGCCTTTCCATCCTGGCGGTGTGCGCGGTGATGCTGATCGGCCTGGTGGTGCTGACCGTGCGGATCAATCAGCAGGGCGACCTGCTGATGCAGTATGACGAAGTGGTGCTTTCCGCGGATCCGGAACCGGCGGACGCCGATCCCGCGGCGGAAACCGACCGCTCCGGCAAGTTCAATTACGTCATCGGCAACGGGAAGAAGGCCAAAACCGTATCCGTATCCGTGCCGGCAACGGTGGCCGGGTTCGGCCTGTGCAGGACCGTGTTCTACGTGTCGCTGGTGCTGCTGGTGCTTTTGATCGCCGCGATGCTGTATTTCTACCGCTACGAGCGGGATCTGGGCTTCTCCATCTTTAACGCCGCTGTCCTGATCATCCTGATGTTCATCACCCTGTACCCGGTGCTGAACACCGTGGCCTATTCCTTCAACGACGGCACCGACGCCGCCCGCGGCGGGATCGGCATCGTGCCCCGCAAGTTCAGCGTCAAGAGCTACGACACCGTACTCTGGCATGAGAGCAAGGCGGCGGACGGGACGACGGTCCGCAGGCTCAACCAGGACATCATGCAGGCGGGCCTGATCTCCGCGTCCAAGACGATTCTGACGACGATCCTGAACCTGTTCTGGACAGGCATGCTGTCCTTTGCACTGTCCAGACGCGAGTTCGTGCTGCGGAAATTCATCACCCTGGTGATGGTGCTGACGATGTACGTCAACGCCGGCCTGATCCCCAGTTATCTGCTGATCAGCCAGACCCTGAACCTGCGCAACAGCTTCTGGGTGTACATCATCCCCACCATGTTCTCCTGCTTCAACATGATCATCATCCGGACGTACATCGCGTCCCTGCCCAATGAGCTGGTGGAATCCGCCCGCATCGACGGCGCGGGGGATTTCCGGATCTACTGGCAGATCATCTTCCCGCTGTGCGCGCCGGTGCTGGCGACCGTGGCCCTGTTCGTGGCCGTCGGCGCGTGGAACAGCTGGTTTGACACCATGCTGTATAATGATAACAACCAGGCGCTGTATACCCTGCAGTATTACCTGAAGGGCAAGCTGGCCAATGCGGGGCAGACCTCCAACCTGGCCAACGCCACCGTGGACGCCGCCGCCGCGTCCGCCGCCTTCTCGGTCACCCCGAGGACGATCCAGTGCGCCATCACCGTCATCACAGCCCTGCCCATCCTGATCATCTACCCCTTCCTGCAGAAGTACTTTGTCACCGGTATGGCGCTGGGCAGCGTGAAAGGATAATGAACCATGCGAGACGACCGGAAAAATACGGTGCCTCATCCCTTTTCGAGAGGCTCCGGCGAGGACCAGGGACGCTTTGGGGACGGTTTTAGGATCCTGCAGGGCAAGCAGGAATTTGTGACCTACCTGGAGCATTCCTCCGTCCGCGTCTGGCCTTCCGATATGGCGGGGCATTATGACAGCCATGTCCATTCCGCGGTGGAGATCATCCTGCCGCACCGGGGGGTATCCGTATACCAGCTGCCGGACCAGATCTACCGGGTGCGTCCGGGCGAGGTGCTGATCGTGCCCGCCGGCTGCCCCCACATGCTGACGGAAAGCGCGGACACCCTGCGCTACCTGATCCTGTTCGAGCCCAACCCGCTGTTCACCCTGCAGGATATGCCGTCGGTCAGCGCGATGACCCAGCAGCCCATGTACCTGCGGGAAAAGGACGAGCTGACCGAGCAGGTGATGAGTCTGCTGCTGGAAATGGTGGAATGCTATTTTCGCCGGGAAGGCATGTGGAACACCGAATGCTATTCCTATCTGCTGCAGGTGTACGCGCTGCTGGGCCGGAAGTATCTGAAGGAAACGGCGCCGGCCGCCGCGGAAAAGCACCTGAGCATCGACCCGGAGCTGATGAACAGCGCCATGACCTACATCGGCGAAAACTACATGAAAGAGCTGTCCCTGGACGAGGTGGCCTCTTTCGCGGGTTTTTCAAAGTATTATTTCTCCCGGGTCTTCAAGGAATTCGCCGGCAGCTCCTTCTCGGATTACCTGACGGTCAAGCGCCTGAACGCCGCGGCGAACCTGCTGATCCACACCGACCTTCCCATCCGGGAAGTGGTGAGCGAATCAGGCTTCGGCAGCGTGGCGACCTTCAACCGCATCTTCCGGGAACACAAGCACTGCACGCCCACCCAGTACCGCACCATCTACGGCGCGGCCTCCGCTGTGTCCCGCCAGCATCCCATCGTATTCATGAACGAGGAAAGAAAAGAATCATAATTGCCTGAGGCTGCCTGCGCGGGCAGCCCGGAAACCGCGGGAAACATCAAGCCGCCCCGCCTGTCCGGTTGGACTGGCGGGGTAGCGGTTTTATGCGGTATGCGGGGCATGATGACGGCTGTGATTGCAACTTCCGTCAGAATGTGGTATAATATTGATGACAGGAGATGTGTGCCAGGTACGTGCTTCGTCATTGAAGCCGTGCGTGACAATTGCCGCTCCTGTCTTTTTGCTTGTATGAACGGCAAATGCTGTCCTGTTTGGGCAGATGCAGCTTCCTTGACATGATTCAACAAATCCATTATACTGATTGTGCCAGCTAAGGTTCCGCCTGTGTGGTTTTTACCACCGTAAGCGGTGACGGCATATGCCGCCTTCGCTGGTTTTTTTATTTCGTCTTTTGCAATCGAATACAAAATATCGTAATCATATTCGATCTCATTCGTTCTGTTATGCTGTGTTCTGTTATCCGCGAAAAATCTCACAATATATATATGATCATTGGTTTCCGCAGCTCCAAGCAAATTTCTTGTGTAATTCAGCCCCTTTACTTTTTTCCTTTCAGTTTCTGATCTGGGCGCCATTTCATTTACAAGAATTGCATTTTCCAAAATACTCTTCAGGTTCTTCGCGATCTGTATGTTGCTGCTCCACGCCTGGCTCCGGAATGCTTATATGAATTCCTTCCGAAGCGAATGTTTTCGCCTATATCATCTACATATACATATCTGCTCCCATAGTTGTCCCTTTCTAGGATCTCCAGCATATCCTGCGCAAATGCATTGCCATTCTCGGTGGTGTCTTTTTTATTTCTTTCTTGCTGCCATCTTCCTCGCCCTTGCCGTGTTCTGGAGTATCCGGATACACACGACAGCAATACCGGAAAAACACGGATTTGGTTTTTCATCTTGACGGCCGGCCTGTCATCATGTATGATAAATCATAAAGAGCGCCGATGTGCTCAAAATATCATAGAGGAGATGAATGTATGCCTCAAGAAATCATGACTTTTCTGTCGACTTACTGGTGGATCATTCCTGTCGCAATTGTGGCGCTGATCCTGCTGATCAAACTGCTGCCGCGCTACCGGGTCGCGCCGCCTGATACGGCCCTGATTATTTCCGGCCTGCTCCGCAAGAATTATAAGGTACGCAATCCGGATGGAACGGTATCCTCCAAAAAATTCGGCTACCGGATCGTGCGCGGCGGTGCTACGTTTTATATTCCTGCGATCGAACGCATCGACAAGCTGGACATGTGCCTGACCCAGGTGGACATCAAAACAGCGCAACCGGTTCCGACAAGAGAATACATTTCTGTTTTGGTGGACGCGGTGGCTAATATCAAGATTGGTTCGGATGATCTTTCCATCGCCACTGCCGCTGAGCAGCTGCTGCATTATAATTCGGACCAGATCAAGGCGCTGGCCAAGGATGTGCTGGAAGGCAACATGCGTGAAATCATAGGCCAGATGAGCATCGCGGAACTGGTACAGAACCGCGACAAATTCGCGCAGGAATCCATCAAGGCAGCCATGAGCGACATGAGCAATATGGGCCTTGAAATCATCAATCTGACCATCCAGAACTTCTCTGACAAGGACGGAAACGTTATTGATACAATGGCAGCCCGCAATGTCGCAGAGAAAGAACAGGATAAACGTATCGCCGAAGCGGAGGCGGAAAAGGTATCCCAGTTTGCCGAAATGCAGGCGGCTGCAGAAATTGCCCGGCAGGATCGCGACCTGAAGGTGCAGAAGGCCGCCTTCATGCAGGAAACGGAAGAAGCCCGCGCCAAAGCCGAAATGGCTTACAAGATCGAGCAGGAACGCATCAACAAGACCTTCGCCACAGAGCACGCTGCCGCTGAGCTGACACGGCTTGAAAAGGAGACGGAGCTCAAACGTCAGGCCGTTGAAATCGAGCGTGAGAAACTGAACGTGGAGATCCGTGAAAAGGCGGCCGCTGAAAAAGACCGTGCCATGGCGGAAGCGGAAGCGGAGAAATATCGCAGACAAGCAGAAGCTGATGCCTCCTTGTATGCTGCGCAGAAGGAAGCCGAGGCCATCCGGATGCGCGGCGAGGCGGAAGCGGAGGCTATCCGTGCTAAAGCGGAAGCCATGAAGCTTTATGGCCAGGCGGCCATGCTGGAAATGGTTGTGGACAAATTGCCGGAAATTGCCCGCTCGGTCAGCGAGCCGCTCAGCAAGACGGACAAAATCATTCTCTTCGGCGAAGGGGGCGCTTCTTCGATGGCCCGCGATACGGCCGGTACCATGCTGCAGACCTTTGAAGCGGTCAAGCAGACGGTTGGGTTGGACATCCCAAAGATGCTGACGGACGTATCGACCGGCGGTCTGGTCGGCAAAGCCTCTTCCGATACGGATGAAAAAGGGGAAGATAAATAACGGCATCCTGAAAGAATGCTGCAGCGCCTGCGGCAGGTGTTTCCAAACACCTGGACCACCGGCGGCGCTGCAGCTTCTTTTTGATTTGCCGGGAGCAGGGTGACCGCCTCCGGTTGCCCTGTTTCAGCATGAACGCATGTGTTGAGGCGGGGTTTATGTACAAAATAAGCACCGCTTCAATTGACATTCATTATGCATTTGCGGTAATATGATACAAAGAGCGGAATGCCGCGCTTCGAAAGGAGGCAGGTGATTCATGAAACTGGCGGAAGCATTGATCAACCGCGCTGATCTGCAGCGCAGGCTGAATCTGCTGAAAACCCGGCTGAACAACAACGCCCGCGTGCAGGAAGGGGAGAGCCCCGCCGAGGATCCGATGCTCCTGCTCAGCGAGCTGATGGAACTGACCGAGCAGCTGGAGGATCTGGTCACCCGGATCAACCTGACCAACAGCCAGACCCTGGACGGGGACGACACGCTGACCGGCCTGCTGGCCCAGCGGGACATCCGCGGGCAGGAGCTGCAGACCCTCAACGACTTCCTGGACAACGCCAGCGACCTGACCCAGCGCTACAGCAAGAGCGAGATCAAGGTGGGCAGCACCGTGGACGTGGCCGAGCTGCGCAAGCAGACCAACGCCCTGTCCGCCGAGCTGCGGGCGCTGGACATCCGGATCCAGTCGCTGAACTGGGCGACGGAGCTGCTGGACAAATAAAAATCAACCGGTGTTTTGCGCGGAGCGGGTATCTGATCTCTGAAGCGGAGTGAGAATGCGTCTTCATCCGGTTTTTCCGGTATTGCGGCAGCTGCGGCGGGCGGCAGCGGGTTCGACTCCCATTTTACATTCACGCCCTGCACCAAGCACAGCCGTACATTTATCGCTTACATTTTTCACCGGGTATCGGCCGCAGCAAAGGGTGGGAAAGGGGAAATACGCCTTCGGCGCGAGCGCCGCGCCGCCGGCGCTGTTTGAATGCAAAGATGCGCGGAGGCAAAGCCGCCCATTCATGGAACGAAGCGGCGATTCATCGGGCAGCGCGGCCCTTCATAACGTTTTTCGGGCAGGAGGTATCTGTTTGGCTCGCTTCATCCGTACGGATTCGGATATGACCGAGGGCAGCATCTGGCGGCATCTGATCAGCTTTGCCATCCCGATGGCCATCGGTCTTCTGTTTCAGCAGCTGTACAATACGGTGGACACGCTGGTGGTGGGCAATTTCGTGTCCCCCCAGGCGCAGGCGGCCGTCGGCACCACCGGCAGCATCATCAACACCGTGGTGGGCTTCTGCGCGGGGCTGGCCACAGGCGCGTCTGTCATCATTTCCCAGC
>CAMJXZ010000123.1 GCA_946409855.1 uncultured Clostridia bacterium
AGTAGTTCATCGCCGCGATGCCGCCCTTGTTGATCAGGTCGACGATCAGCTTCATTTCATGGATGCACTCGAAGTAGGCGTTTTCCGGTTCGTAGCCCGCTTCGACCAGGGTTTCGAAGCCGCACTTCATCAGGTCGACCACGCCGCCGCACAGCACGCACTGCTCGCCGAACAGGTCGGTCTCCGTCTCGTCGTGCATGGTGGTTTCCATGATGCCGGCGCGGGCGCCGCCGATGCCGGCGATGTAGGCCAGCGCGATGTCGCGGCACTTACCGGAAGCGTCCTGCTCCACGGCGACCAGGCAGGGAACGCCCTTGCCCGCCACATAGGTGGAACGGACGGTGTGGCCGGGGCCCTTGGGGGCGGCCATGAAGACGTCCACGTCGGCCGGCGGCACGATCTGCTTGTAGCGGATGTTGAAGCCGTGGGCAAAGGCGATGGCCTTGCCGGCGGTCAGGTAGGGCGCGATGTCCTTTTTGTACATGGCGGCCTGGTTTTCGTCGTTGATCAGGATCATGATGATGTCGGCGGCCTGGGCGGCTTCCGGCACGGTCATCACGGTAAAGCCGTCCTTTTCGGCCACCGGCCAGGATTTGCCGCCCTTGCGCAGGCCGACGATCACGTCGCAGCCGGAGTCGCGCAGGTTCAGCGCGTGGGCGTGGCCCTGGGAGCCGTAGCCGATGACGGCGATCTTTTTGCCGTCCAGGTACTGCAGGTCGCAATCCTTCTCATAATACATTTTTGCCATAGTCAAACTCTCCTTTTTCCTTGGTCTGTTCGTCAATGGTATATTGCCCGCGTTCCAGCGCCACCATGCCGGTGCGCACCAGTTCGAGGATTCCAAACTCCTTGAGGAGATTCTGGATCGCTTCCGCCTTGCTTTCGTCCCCGATGACCGCGATGGTCAGGGAGGATTTGCTGACGTCAATGATCGAGGCGCGGAAAATGTTGGCGATCTGGATGATTTCGTTCCGCTTGCCGAAGTTGTCGGCCATGACCTTGATCAGCACCAGCTCGCGGCGGATGGCGTGCTCCGCCTTGAGCACCTTGACCGAGTGGACGCAGATCAGCTTGCGCAGCTGGTTGGAAAGCAGGTTGATCTGCTTGTCGTCCGCCACGACCTCGATGGTGATGCGGGAAATCTCCGGCTCGTCCGTCGTGCCCACCGCCAGGGATTCGATGTTGTAGCCCTTGCCTGAAAACAGCCTGGCCACGCGGGACAGGACGCCTGCCTCGTTGTCCACCAGGACGGCCAGGGTATTGCGTGTCGCGTTCATATGCTGCCGTCCTTTCTCAGTCGATCATGAAGTGGGTGATGTGCTCGCCGCCGCCGACCATGGGCCGCACCATCTCGTCGATGTCGATGGCGCAGTCGATGACGCAGCCGCTGCCGCTGGCCAGGGCGTCCCTGAAGGCCGACTCGAATTCATGCACGTCCGTGGCCCGGTAGCCCTTGAGCCCGTAGGCCTGCGCCAGCAGGACAAAGTCGGGGGCGCGGTCCAGCGTGGTTTGGGAATAGTGCTGGTGGTAGATCAGGTTCTGCCACTGGCGGACCATGCCCAGCGTCCCGTTGTTGAAAACGACGGTGATGATGGGGAGCCTGTAATACTGCTCCGTCGCCAGCTCGTTGCAGTTCATGCGGAAGCCGCCGTCGCCGGTGATGTGGATGACCCGCTTTTCCGGGTGGCCGACCTGCGCCCCGATGGCGGCGCCCAGGCCGAAGCCCATCGTGCCAAAGCCGCCGGAGGTCAGCAGCTGGCCGGGATAATCAAAATGGAAGTGCTGGATGGCCCACATCTGGTGCTGGCCCACATCGGTGGAAATGATGGCGTCGTCCGGGGCGAGCCGGGTGATGGTGGACAGCACCTGCCAGGGCGTAAGAGACCCGGGATGCTCGTCGTATTCCGTCTCGGTGGGGCGGGAGAAGACCTGCTTTTTCCATTCCGGATGCGTGAGCTGCGGCACCATGGGGGTCAAAAGCTCCAGCACCCGCCGGGCGTCGCCGACGATGTGATGGGCCGTTTCCACGTTTTTGTTGATCTCGGCGCGGTCGATATCGATCTGCACCACCTGCGCGCGCTGGGCGAAGGTGGCGGGCTTGAGGGCCACGCGGTCCGAAAAGCGGCAGCCGACGGCGATCAGCAGGTCGCATTCGTCCACCGCCATGTTGGAGGCCTGGGAGCCGTGCATGCCGATCATCCCGGTGGTCAGCTCGTCCTGGCCGGGGAAGCCGCCCGCGCCCATGACGGTGATGGCCACGGGGGCGTCGATCTTGTGGGCAAAGTCCCGGAACAGCCGGTCCGCCCGGGCGCGCACCACGCCGCCGCCGCAGATCAGCATGGGCCGCTGCGCCGCGCGGATCATGTCCGCCAGCTTGCGGATGTCGTCCATATCCGGTTCGGGGGGCTTAAAGTCGTAGCGGCGCATCAGCTCGCCCAGGCGGCCGGAGGTGCCGTGCTCCTGCCGGGGGAGGGGCTCAAATTCCGTCTCCTCGGCGGTCACGTTTTTGACGATGTCGATCAGCACCGGGCCGGGCCGGCCGGAACGGGCGATGGCGAAGGCCTCGCGGACGGTGTCCGCCAGGTGCCGGATGTCCCGCACCAGGTAGTTGCATTTGGTGATCGGCATGGTGACGCCGGTGATGTCGACCTCCTGGAAGGAATCCTTGCCGATCAGCGGGAGGCTCACGTTGCAGGTGATGCAGACGATCGGGGAGGAATCCAGATAGGCCGTGGCGATGCCGGTGACCATGTTGGTCGCCCCCGGGCCGGAGGTGGAAAAGCAGACGCCGACCTTCCCCGTGGAGCGGGCGTAGCCGTCCGCGGCGTGGCAGGCGCCCTGTTCGTGGGCCGTCAGGATGTGGTGGATCCTGTCCCCGTAATTGTACAGTTCGTCATAGACATTGAGAATCGTTCCGCCAGGATACCCGAAAACGGTATCCACGTCCTGCTCCAGCAGGCATTCCAGCAGGATTTTCGCACCGTTCAGACGCATATTGTCCCCCGTTCATTCCGTGGCGCCGCCGCTTAGGCGGCGGCCCGCCCTGTAAAAAAACTGCAGGCCGGATCAGCTCCGGTCCGCAGGCCGATGATCATACCGGTCAGCGCTGCCGCCCGCCCGCGGGAAAAACACGAACATTTTTGCCCGCGCAGGGAAAAACAGCCGCCTAAATTCTAACATGTTCTCCCGGCTGTGTCAATGCGCCCGCTGGGCACTTTCAGGGCATTCGCTGGGTACTTTCAGTGCAATCGCTTACAAAAAAGAGAACAGCCGGACGAATTCAACCCGGTTTCCCTCGTAGCGGCGGCACCCGGGCCGCCACCGGGGACGGATCACGCCTTAAGACGGACGGCCATACCCGCGCCCAGCTCGTTTTCCTCTCCAACAATATATTTTCCCGCTCTATGGCGGCCCGGGTGCCGCCGCTACAGCGCTGCCCTGCTGTACTTCACCGCCCGGCGATACGTTCGCCCAACCTCTGGCTATCAGCCAACAACCGCCGGACGAATTCAAGTTGGATTCCCTTGTAGCGGCGGCACCCGGGCCGCCACCGGGGACGGATCACGCCCTAAGACGGACGGCCATACCTGCGCTCCCGCCATCTCCCTCTCTGGCAATATATATCCCCGCTCTATGGCGGCCCGGGTGCCGCCGCTACAGCGCTGCCCTGCTGTACTTCACCGCCCGGCGATACGTCCATCCAACATCCAGGGCAATCGATTATGAAACAGGAGAGATAAGAGCGCATCCAGCAAGCCCTGGCCCGCATTTTCCCCTTGCGGTCTTTGTTTTACCACACCAGCGTCGCGAAATAGTCCTCCGGGGTTTCCGCCCGGCGGATCAAACGGAAAGCGCCGTCCCGGGTATACAGAATCTCCGCGGTGCGCAGGCGGCCGTTGTACTGGTAGCCCATGGCGAAGGCGTGCGCCCCGGCGTCGTGGATGACCAGCAGGTCCCCCGGATGGATCTCGGGGAGCATCCGGTCGATGGCGAACTTGTCGTTGTTTTCGCAGAGGCTGCCGGTGACGTCGTACAGGTGGTCCCTGGGCGCGTCTTCCTTCCCGGCGACGGAGATTTCGTGATACGCCCCGTACATGGCCGGGCGGATCAGCTGCACGGCGCAGGCGTCCACGCCGATGTAATCCTTGTAGATCTTTTTCTCGTGCACCGCGCGGGTCACGACGAAGCCGTGAGGGCCGGTCATGTAGCGGCCCAGCTCGGTCTTGATGCCGGGCTTGCCGGCGCCGGGGCTGCCGAACACCCGCTCGTATTCCCCGCGCACGTCCTGTCCCACCCGGCGGATGTCCACCGGCGGCACGTCGCGGGTATAGGGGATGCCGATGCCGCCGGAGAGGTTGATAAAGGCGCAGGGAAGGCCGGCCTCCTTTTCCAGCTCGGCCGCGGCGGAAAACAGGATGCCCGCCAGGGCGGGGTAATAGCCGGGGTCGGTCATGTTGCTGGCAAGGAAGGCGTGCAGGCCGAAACGGCGCGCCCCCAGCTCTTTCAGCCGCTTCAGGCCCGGCGTCAGCTGCTCCCGGGTCCAGCCGTATTTCGCCTCGCCCGGGTTGCCCATAATCTGGTTGCCGTTCATTTTAAAGGTGCCGCCGGTGTTGTAGCGGACGCAGACCGTTTCCGGGATCCCGCCGTGATCGCGCAGGAGGTCGATGTCGCTGATATCGTCCAGGTTGATGTACGCCCCAAGGCGCCGGGCCAGCTCGAATTCCCGGGCCGGCATGGCGTTGGCGCTGAACATGATCTCCTTCCCGGAAAAGCCGCAGCGCTCCGCCATCAGCAGCTCCGTCTCCGAGGAGCAGTCCGTCCCGCAGCCCTCCTGCCGCAGGATGTTCAGGATCTGCGGGTTGGGCAGCGCTTTGACGGCAAAGTATTCCTTGAAATCCGGCTGCCAGGTAAAGGCGGCGTTGACCTGCTGCGCCGTCCCGCGGATCCCTTTTTCGTCATAAAGATGGAAAGGCGTGGGGAACTGCTCCGCCGCGCGGAAAAAAACATCGGAGGGGATGCTGTAATTCGGCATAAACGATTCCCTTTCTTTCAGGCAAAGTGGCTGTCCGTCCGTCACGGAACGGCTCAATTATAGGATGTTCGGCGTGCGGCGCGCAACCGTCCCGGGGCGAAAATACAGAGAATAAACAGGCAGGAAAAGGCGGGCGCATGGTTCGGCGGAAGGCAGCCGGGGCGGTAAAAATATTTTTTGTTAAAATGACAAAAAATGCTTGACAACAGGGAACGCCTGTGCTATGATGTTTATGGTCAGAGTGACCATAAAGGAGGCGGCGCGGATGCGGGAGGAACTCCGGCGGGACCGGCTGTACGTGGCGGTGGACCTGATGATCCTGACGGTGCGGGACGGCCGGCTGCACCTGTTTTTGTCCCGCCGCGGGGAAGAGCCCTTTGCCGGGTACCCGGCGCTGCCGGGGCGGTTTGTGGGGCTGGACGAAACGGCGGAAACGGCGGTGGCGCGGCTGATCTCGGAGGTGCTGCCGGTGCCGGAGCCGTTCCTTGAGCAGCTGTACACCTTCGCGGACATAGACCGGGACCCCCGCGGGCGGGTGGTGTCAATCGCTTACCTGGCGATCGTCCCGTGGCAGAAGGTGCGCGCCCTGCAGGCGTCCGGGCAGACGGCGCTGCGGCCCTTCCGCGTGACGCCGACGGAAGAGGGGGGGCTGTATCTGACCGGAGAGGACGGCGAAACGCTTTCCGGCAGCGACCTGGCCTTTGACCACGGGCGGATCGCGGAGACCGGCATCCGCCGCCTGCGGGGCAAGATCGACTATACGGAGATCGGCTTTCACTTCCTCACCGACAGGACGGCCTTTTCCCTGGGGGAATTGCAGACGGTGTTCGAGGCGGTCCTGGGCATGCCGCTGGACAGCAGCAATTTCCGGCGTTTCATCCTGAACCGATACGAAAAAAGCGGCAGGCTCCGCCAGACGGAGCAGGCGGAAAAAAAGGGACGGGGCCGCCCGGCGGCACTGTACCGGTTTGACTGAGAAAACTTTAGGAGGTGGAAGACGATGAAGGAAAAGAAATTCCTGATCGTGGTGGACATGCAGAAGGATTTTATCGACGGCTCCCTGGGCACCGGAGAAGCGCGGGCGATCGTCCCGGCCGCGGCGGAGCGGATCCGCGCCTGCCGGGCGGCGGGGGATACCGTGATCGCCACCCTGGACACCCATGAGGAAAACTACCTGGACACGGCGGAAGGAAAGAAGCTGCCTGTGAAGCACTGCATCCGGGGGACGGCGGGCTGGCGGCTGAATGAAATCATCGAAGCGGCCCTGGGCGGGGATGCCCTCCGGGTGGAAAAGCCCACCTTCGGCAGCGTGCTCCTGCCGGGGATCATCCGCGGCCTGTGCGGCGGGGAAGCGCCGGACGGGATCGAGCTGATGGGCCTGTGCACCGATATCTGCGTGGTGAGCAACGCTTTGCTTCTCAAGGCGGCCTTCCCCGAAACGCCTTTAACGATCCATGCGGACTGCTGCGCCGGCGTCACGCCGGACAAGCACCTGGCCGCGCTGGAAACCATGCGCAGCTGCCAGATCGACGTTATCTGAGGAGGAATTCGCAATGAAGGAATATCGTTTTGACGCGTCCGCCGCCCGGGATGGGCTGGTTGAGGGGATCCGGAAGCTCGCGCGGGAGCAGGGCTTTCAGCGGGTGGTCATCGGCATTTCCGGGGGGAAGGATTCCACGGTGTCCGCCGCCCTGTGCGCCCGGGCCCTGGGCCGGGAAAACGTCTACGGCGTGATGCTGCCCGACGGCGAACAGAAGGATATCCATGACAGCCTCCGGGTGTGCGCCGCCCTGGGGATCCGTCAGAGGACCGTCAACATCGGCGCCATGCACGCGGCGCTGCGGGCGGCGACGGATCAGGAAGCGCCGGCCGCGAAGGAAGGGGAGTTTTCCATCCCCGTGAGCCGGGAAAGCGACATCAACGTCGGCCCCCGGCTGCGGATGACCACCCTGCGCTACATCGCCCAGAGCCTGGGCGCCCGGCTGGTGGGCACCGGCAACCTGAGCGAGGCGACGGTGGGCTACTGCACCAAGGACGGCGATACCTCCTGCGATTTTTCGCTCCTGGGGGCGCTGACCAGCGTGGAGGTCGTCCAGGTGGGGCTGACCATGGAGGAGCTGCCCCGGGACCTGGTGGTCAAGACGCCGACGGACGGCCTGTCCGGCAAGAGCGACGAGGAGCGCCTGGGGCTGAGCTATCAGGACATCCACAGCTTTATCCGCCTGGGCACCTGCGGCAACCCGGAGACGGACGAAAAGATCGCCCGCAAGGAACGGGCGAACATGCACAAGCGCCGCATGCCCGTGATGCTGCGGCCCTTTGAAGAAGGGGAGAAATAACGGGATGGAAAGACCGCTGGCTTTTTTCGGGGCGTTCAACCCGCCCACCCGGGCGCACCTGGACCTGGCGCGCTTTGCCGCCCGGGAAACCGGGGCGGAGGAAGTGCTCTTTGTTCCGTCCAAAGCGGCCTATATCCGGCAGGACCAGGGCAAGGATTTCGCGTACACCGACGCGCAGCGCCTGGCCATGCTGCGCAGGGCCGCGGAAAGCCGCCCCTGGATGGCGGTGTACGACGGGGAGCTTGGGCAGGAGCGCCAGCCCCGCACCTACGAAACCCTGTGCCGCCTGCGGGAGGGCGGCAGAACGCCCCGCCTGCTGCTGGGCAGCGACAAGCTGCCGGAGCTGGAGACCGGGTGGCGCCATGTGGAGGAGATCTGCCGGGAGTTCGGCATCGTCTGCCTGAGCCGGGGCGGGGACCGGTGCGCCGAAATGATCGCCGGGGACCCGTATCTGAGCGGCCTGTCCCCGTATATCCGGGTGCTGGAAACGCCGTGGGAAACCAGGGGCGTCTCTTCCTCCGCCGTCCGCGCCCGGGTGGCGGAGATCCGCCGCCTTACGGAAGAGATCAGCGCCATGATCCCGCCCGAGATCCTGCCGATGCTATAAAAAACACATGTCCATAGGACCGATTCATCAGGAGGAAAACCCATGAAGCTCGCGCCCATCGTCGTATCCCTGCTGGATACCGACTTGTACAAATTCAACATGGACCAGGTGATTTTCCACAAGCACACCGACCTGAGCGGGGAATATTACTTCCGCTGCCGCAACGAGGGAGTCACCTTTACCCGGGAGATGTTTGAGGAGATCAACGCGCAGATCGACCATCTGTGCACCCTGACCTTCACGATGGAGGAGCTCGATTATCTGCGCTCCATCCGCTTTATCAAAAACGACTACGTGGAGTTCCTGCGGCTGTGGCGGCCCATCCGGGATTACGTGGAGACGGATCTGACGGAACAGGGGGAGCTCAATATCGTGGTGCGGGGGCCGCTGTTTTCGGCCATGCAGTTTGAGATCTACCTGCTGGAGATCGTGAACGAGGTATACTTCCGCTTCCGCTACGATTACGAAACGCTTCTGGATTCCGCGAAGGAGCGGCTGGACCGGAAGATCCGGGGATTTCAGACCGGCAGATACACCTTCCCCTTCGCCGAGTTCGGCTGCCGGCGCCGCCTTTCCCGGGAATGGGAGGGCGTGGTGGTGCGCCGCCTGACCGCGGAAACGGCGAACTGCGTGGGCACTTCCAACGTGTACCTGGCCAAAAAGTACGACCTGACGCCCATCGGCACCTACGCCCACGAATTCGTGCAGATGTACCAGGGCATCGACTCCATCCCCCTGGCCTTCACCAACCACTACGCCCTGGAGGACTGGTACGACGAGTACCGGGGCGACAACGGAACCGCCCTGACCGACACCATCACCACCGACCTGTTCCTGCTGGACTTCAACCGGGCCATGGTCAACAACTTCACCGGCGTGCGCCACG
>CAMJXZ010000124.1 GCA_946409855.1 uncultured Clostridia bacterium
ATGCGCCCTTAGCTCAGCTGGATAGAGTGTTTGACTACGAATCAAAAGGCCGAGGGTTCGAGTCCCCCAGGGCGCGCCAAGTGAAAACCCCTGATCTCAGAGAGAGATTCAGGGGTTTTACATTTTTGATGAAATCGTTTTTTTCGGCTGTTGGGTACCATTGGGGATGACTGCCGCTTATTATTGTATTTGTCTACCCGCTGTTTCAAACTCAGCCGCAGCAGCATCCGGGACACCCGGATTCATTCTGATTTGCACCCGTCAAGCCGCAGATATTGACGCTTATTCCGGCAGACGCTCTGCGTGTGTCCGGGACAGGCAGTGCTGTCACGCGTCCATGAACCGAACAAACATCGCCGCGGCTGATGCGCGGCTGATGCGCGGCTGATGCGCGGCTGATGCGCGCCGGATGCCGTCAGGCGTGGCGGGGCCGGAAATTCTTTTCCCGGCAGACCGTTCTGCCCTTGTTACTTGTGCAGCAGCGCCTCGACCTGGGCGCGCTTTTCGTACAGCACGCAGCCGCCGGTGTGGGCGCCGTCCAGCAGGCCTTCATTCTGCAGCGCCAGGAACAGAGGGGATTTCAGCGCTTCTTTCAGCGAAGCGTCCCGCACGTTGATGTCCGAGAACGGAGAAAAAGGACAGGGTTCGGCGCCGCCGCGGGCGTTGATGTGAAAGAACCCCCGGCCCGCCGCGACACAGCCCCCCCCTGCTCTTTTCGTCCCCCGGGAAGGAAATGTATACCATTTCCGGATGTTCAGCCCGCAGACGGTCGATTTCCCGGCTCAGATAAGCCCGCTCCCCGTCACCCGGCGCAAGTTCCTGGCTGTCCTCCGTGACGGGGACAAACTCCACGAAAATGACCGCTTTGCAGCCGCGTTCAGAAAGATTTTTCAAAAAAGCGTCTGACGATACTTCGTGGATGTTCCGGGTGGTGACCGTTACGGACGCGCCAAAAATCAGGCCCCTTTGATGCAGCCCTGCCATGCCGGCCGTCAGGCGGTCATATACGCCTTGGCCCCGGCGGGCGTCCGTCGTTTCCCTGCCCCCCTCGATGCTCATGATGGGGACCAGGTTCCGGCATCGGTCCAGCAGCCGGAAATACTGTTCATCCATAAAGGCCCCGTTGGTGAAGATCGGAAAAAGGATATCCGGGTATTCGCCCGCAGCTTCGATCACGTCCCGCCGGAGCATGGGCTCGCCGCCGGCCAGCAGGATAAAGCTAATGCCCAGTTCCCCCGCTTCTTTGAAAACGCGCAGCCATTCCTCTTTGGTCAGAAGCTGCGCGGGCGCTTCATCCACCGTGGCGTGATTGCAGCGGGAATAGCAGCCGGCGCAGTGCAGGTTGCACTGGCTGGTGATGCTGGCAATCAAAAAGGGCGGAATATGCTCCCCCGCATTTTCCGCCTTTCTGCGCTTTTTGGACGCGGCACGGCTGGCCAGCGCAAACCTGGCCATATAGGCGCTTTCCCTGGGGTTTTTGAACGTCGCCCTGACGATATCCCCCACGACGCGTTCCACGCCCCGGGTCATATAGGCCTGCATATCAAACGCCTGGTCCATGCCGCACTCGCCTTCTGTAATCGATGATATCCGGACAGACCTGTCCGCAGACTGCCGCAGTCCGCTTTACGGGCTTGTTTCTCCCCTGAGATCAACCGCCGGGCTGATCCTGCCTCCGGCTGAATGAAACCGTATGCAGGACAGCTTCCGCATCCCCGCTTTCCGCCGGCCCATCCGGCGCCGGGATCAGTCCAGCTTTTTCCGGATGGTCAGGATGTTCTTCCCATCTTCGGACCGGTACACCATATCGTCCATCATATTTTTGACCATATAGATCCCCAGGCCGCCGATCTGCCTTTCCTCGGCGGAAAGGGTGACGTCCGGATCCGGCTTCATCAGCGGATCATAGGGAACCCCGCTGTCGATGAAGGTGATGGAGACGCTGCGGGATTTCAGATCCGGCCTGAACTGGATGGTGGCCGTCCCGGTGCCGGGCGTGTAGGCGTAGCTGGCGATGTTTACATAGATCTCCTCCACCGCCACGTCCATCTGCATCTGCGTCTTCATCGGACAACCCATCTGCTCCAGATTCTCGTCGATGAAAGACAGTACCTGATTCAGATTGTCCACTTTGGCTTCAAGTGTCAGTTCACGCATCGTTTTTCCCCTGTACTGGAAGTTGAGCATGGTAATGTCGTCAAACTGAGCGGCCTGGCCGACGAAATCATCCAGTTCCATCCACACCGTCTGCAGCAGCTCACGGGGGGAGGCCAGCGGATCCCGGTTCAGAGCGGCCAGCATGCGGTCCGTGCCGAAGGCCTGATTGTCTTCGTCCGTCGCTTCCGGAACGCCGTCGGTGTATACAAACAGGCTGTCGCCCGGATGCAGCTCGAAGGAATGCTCCCTGAAGCGGACGCCTTCTATGGCCGCCACGGCAGGAGAATGACGGTACTGCACCAGTTCGTACAAGCCGTCTGCCCGCCGGATCACGGGATGCTCGTGGCCCGCGTTGGCGGCTACGCCCCGGCCGGTGGAAATCTCGATGATCGCCAGCCATACGGTGACGAACAGCTCGGCCTCGTTCCCTTCGCAAAGCTGCTCGTTGACGTTGTTGAGGATCTCCGCCGGGCTTTCTCCCATCTGCGCGCGGCTCTTGATCAGCGTCTTGGCGATGACCATGAACAGCGCGGCGGGCACCCCTTTGCCGCTGACGTCCGCCATGACCAGGGCGATGTGATCGTTATCGACCATATAATAATCGTAGAAATCCCCGCCGACCTCCTTGGCCGGGTCCATGATGGCGTACAGCTCGAATTCACTGCGGTCCGGGAAGGCCGGGAAGATCCTTGGCAGCATATCCGCCTGGATCTGGGTGGCCACGTTCAGCTCCGCGCCGATCCGCTCTTTTTCCGCGGTGATCTTGGTCAGGTCCTTGACGTACTGATTCAGGGACGCCGCCATCTGGTTGAAGCTGACGGCCAGATCCCCGATCTCGTCGTTGCTGCGCACCTCGGCGCGGTGGTCCAGGTTGCCGCCGCTGATGCTCAGGGCGTCCTTTTCCAGCTCGACCAGCGGGTCGGTCAGGCTCCTGGCGAAGCGGCGGGAGGTCACCATCACCGCGACGATCAGGATAAGAAACACCGCCGCGAAGATGATCAGCGCCGTCCGGATGCCCTGCTCGATCTGATGGACCGATTCCAGCACCTGCCTTTCCGGAATGCTGATGCACAGCATCCAGCCGGTGGATTTCACCTGCGCGTAGACGTAATAGACGCTCTCCCTGGAAAGGGTAAAGCCGTTCCGGCCGTTTTCCAGCGCGGCCCGGACCCGGGGATCGCTGACCAGGTCGGAGATCGGCGCCAGTTTCCCGGCGTCCTGCGGGTCGACCGTCTTGCCGCTTCCGTCAATCAGGAAAACGTTGCCTTCCTCCCCCAGGTCCATGCTGACGATCTGCTTGTAAATATCCGAGATCAGGATATCCATGCTGACCGCGCCCATGAAATTGCCGTTCCCGTCGTAGAAGGGAGAAAAGCAGCTGATCATCATCCCGCGGCCGTAGGAATCCTGGTAAATGTCCGTAAATCCTGTTGTCCCAAGTTCCCGGGCTTTGGGGTACCATTCAGAATCGGTATAATCGTAATGGGATTCGTAGCTTCCTTCCTCCACGCCCAGTTCCGAGGAAGGGTCGTAGGCGATATGCAGCCCGCTTTCCGTGCCGATGTAAATGGTGGTGATGATGTTTTCGTTCTGCGCCATCGCGGCGCTCCAGCCTGTTTCCAGGTTGCCCATCAGCATCATTTCCTGCTCGACATCCGAAAGCTGCACGGTATTGTCCCGCAGATAGCGCTGCATCGTCAGCACGCCCTGGTTGGCGGCGTCCGGCGGCAGCACCTCCCGGCCGATATAACGTTCGGGGTGCACGTAGTAATCCTGGATATACGCCGCGAAATTGTTGATGTATTCCGCAAACCTGCCGAACTGGGCGTCCGCCAGGGCGGCCTTATCCGCAATGGAGTTGGAGAAATTGATCTCCAGCTGATTCTGCAGCGCTTCGCTGCTGTTGTCGCGGATGGCGAACATATTGTACACGCCCACGGCGCTGACCAGCGTCAGACTGATGACGGACACCAGAAAAACGATGTTCCGCACCCGCTTGCGGATAGGTTTTCTTTCCCCGTTCATGATCATCACCTCACACAACGATCCGGATCACGTTCTGCCCGTCCGCATAGGCCCAGGAAGCCCGCAGGGCGCGGTGGCGCAGCAGCTTCAGGCTGAGCAGGTCGATCTCGTCCTCGTCCGCTTCCTTGAGAAAGGGATTGTACTTTGTTCCGTCCACCCAGATCCGCAGGGAGATGGTGGAACCAAGCTCCACCTTGCCGCAGACCGATGCCTGCGGCAGCTTCCTGCGGATGCGGATATACAGCTCCTCCAGACAGTTTTCGATCTCAAATACCCGCTTCATGGGAATTTTTCGGACCAGGGCCTCCGCTTCGATCATCTCGTTGACCGCGCCGGAACCGGCATCCCGGGCCGTCAGTTCGAAGGAGATGAATCCTTCCTCCCTGCAGAACCAGGGCAGGACCGGGGTGACGCAGAAGATGCCGCTCAGCAGGATGTTGACCGGCAGCCCCACCAGCAGGCCGGTGGCCGCCAGAATGCCCACGGTGGGGAGAATCAGGTTCCTGCCCAGCAGCGCTTCGCTGAAGCCGCCGCACAGCACGGACAGGCCCAGCACCATGGCGGTGTAGATGCCCACGTCCCGGAAGTGTTCCAGGCGGGTCTTCCCGCCGCGGTGAAAAGCAAACCAGCACAGCCAGCTGCCCGTCCCGGCCAGAACGATACAGAGCACTTCCGTCAGGCATTCGGCAGCCGCCGTCCGGCAGACAAGGCCGGTGCACACGGCGCCCAGCGCGGCGCCGAAGACCGCGAAGGGGCCGAAAAACATGCCGAGCGTAAAGGGAAGGAAGCTCTTGATCCCCACCCAGTCCGGGAAATCGTAGGCCTCGGTAAAGCGGATGGGAAAGTCGATCAGGAAATAGATCACGCAGGCAAGCAGCAGCATCTTCAGGCCGTCCCGCCATGGATGCTTTTTATGACTTTCCATGACTCAGCCTCCTTCTGACCGCGTCTGTCACCCCGGAATCCGCCGTCAGGATCCCCAGCACCATGACCAGCGCCCCCAGGATCCGCAGCGGCGTAATCTGGTCCGGTTCCACATTGAACAGGGTCACCAGCAGCGGCGAAACCGCCATGGTCATAATGATTTCCGTGGAAAAGATCAGGGAAACATTCAGCGGGCTCACATAGCGCTGGGCGTAAATCTGCACGATGCCGTACAGCCCCCGGATGAAAAAGCTGATGAAGAACACGCTGCCCCAGAACGCCGGGTCGACAGGCAGCGACATGGGCTGTTTCACAATCAGCGATTCCCCGGCCCAGCAGGCCAGCGCGATGAGGAAATTGAACAGCGTCTGCCCCATGGCCAGAATCGAGGGGGTGGAGGTAGTGGCGTACTGTTCCGCCGTAAGCAGATACAGCGCAAAGAAAACATCAGCCGCCAGCAGGTACAGGATGTGCGGGTCCATCAGCCCCATCAAATCCGCGTTCATCATCAGGAAAACGCCGAACAGGACGATAAATACGGCGACCACCTTGTTTTTGTCCGGCGCCTTATGAAAGATCAGGAACGAAAGGATCACGATGAAGGCGAAATAGGAAGAAAGCACGCAGGCCACCACCGTGGCGCTCATCCCGCGGGAGCCCAGCAGCAAAAAGACGTTGAACGCGAACAGCTCCAGCGAAAGCACGACGGACTGGACCACCTGCTTTTTGTCCAGCCTTCTCAGCTCCCGGAAGAAAACGGCAAACGTGATCAGGAAGCCGATCAGGTTGGTAACGGCCAGGAAGGCGAAATTGGAAACCGTATCCGGCACGCTGGACAGGAACGCGTACTGCACCGCCGCGAAAAAGGTAATGATGTACAGCGAAATGTTGGCAGACAGCTTGTTCATTCCTCCACCGCCTCCCGCACGGAAAACTTGCGGACCAGCCGGTCCGGCTTGTAGGACAGCTTGGCCTTGCGGAGCCCCTCCACGCCCAGGTCCTCTTCCCGGTTGATCCAGTCGATTCCTCCGCAGCACAGGCGCACCAGGTCCCGGTTCAGGATCTTGTAGATATCCTCCGCGTCCCGGTTGCCCTTTTCGATCATCACGTCGTAGCAATCGTCCGAAAGGCGGGCGCCGTAGGCATAGCCGGCCAGCTTCCCGTCGATGTACACCAGGATGCCGGACAGACCCAGTTCAAAGAAATGCGCGAGCCCGGTCCGGATCGCCTCGTCTTCCCGCTCCAGCTGAACGTCTTCCTCCCGGGCCATCTTTTCCGCTTTCCACCAGGCCTGAAAGGGCCTGATTTCATTCACCTGTTCCTGTGTTTCGATGCGGCGCACCCTGTACCGTCCGGCATACTGCCTTTCAAAGGTAGCGATGTCGTGGCGCTTGGAGGCCATCGCGTGGCCCGGCAGCAGGGCCAGCTTGTCATGGGCATAGAGGTATTCGGAATAATCCCGCTTTTCCTCGATCTGAAAGCATCCGGGAAACAGGCGGCGGAGCAGCTCCGCCGCGCTTTCCGTAACGGTCTCAAACCGCGCCCGGCAGCCGTGTTCATGCGCGTCCTCCAGCACCGTCTCCACAGCCCGGCGCACCGCGTTTTCCCGGCTCCGGTCCCCCAGGGGAAACAGATACACCCTTTCCCGCTCCGTACACACATTAGAACGCAGTGTATACAGACAGCCTGCATGAACACATACCTGATCCCCGTATTTCCCGTTCATGCAGAAAGATGAAACGAAAGAATGCTGGCAGGAACCCTCGCCATACGCGTAATAATAGGGCTGCAGCGATTCTTTTTCGGAAATCGTCAGGGGTGCAAAACAGAGCATAACGGGGATATACCTCCTTATGGAGAAAAATTATCGGCCGGATGCGGAATGCACTTGAGTGTTTCGGGGACAGCAGTAGTATTGATTATATCATATTCTGACGCTCTTCACAACCGTCTTCTTTGAAAATATCCGCATATAAAAAACCTCCCATGTCAGGCTCATTTGCACGGGAGGCTCCGGCGCGGCAGGGAAAAATGACGGCAGACAAACCCCGGAACCGTTCATGGAACGGACGGCCGGATACATCTTCCGCGGGGCGGCGTTTATCCCTTGACGCTGCCGACAATGATCCCTTTGACAAAGTACCGCTGCAGGAACGGATAGCTGCAGAGGATGGGGATCGTGGCAATGATGATCTGCGCGCAGCGCAGGGAACGGTCGTTGATGTCCGCGAAAGCGGCGATCTCGTCCCCGTCGGCAAAAGTGAAATCCTGCCCGATCAGGGTCTGGCGCAGGAAGGTCTGCAGCGGGCGCAGCCGGACATTGTCCATATACAGCATCCCGTCAAACCACTGGTTCCAGTGATACACCATGCAGAACAGCGTCATCGTGGCGATGGCCGGCAGGGATACGGGCACGTAGATCCGGAGCATCGTGCGGAAGTGGCCGGCCCCGTCGATCAGCGCGGCGTCCTCCAGCTCCTCCGGTACCTGGCGGAAGAAATTCAGCATCAGGATCAGGTCATACACCTGGACCGCGGTGGGCAGCACCAGCGCCCAGATGGTATTCCGCATTTTGAGGGTGGAAATCACCATGTAATTGGGGATCAGCCCGCCGTTGACCAGCATGGTGATAAAGAAAAACCAGGCATAGATCGTCCGCCCGTGGAATTTATTTTCGGGCTTGGACAAAGGGTACGCCGTCAGGCACAAAAGAACCAGGTTGATCGTTGTGCCCAGCACCAGGCGGAAGACCGACATCCTGAAGGCGTCCCAGAAGGCGGCCCTTTCCAGCAGGTATCCGTAGCTTTGCACGTTGGTGCCCATCGGCCAGAAGGTGACCATGCCGGCGTCGATGTACGCGTTGTTGGAAAGGGATACCGCGATCACGTGGATAAAGGGCAGCAGGCAGATGGCGGCCAGAAAGAACAGCAGCGTTATATTGACCGTCTGAAAAGCGATCCGACCCGCGCCGGGGCGGCGACGGTCCGGTTTTTTGATCACATGCGCGGTCACCTTTGCCCACCCCCTTTCAGAACAGGCGGTAATCAAACAGCTTATAGGCGACGAAATAGGCGGTGGAAATAAAGAACAGGGAAACCACCGAACGGAACAGGCCGACGGCCGTCGCCGGGCCGAAGGACCCGTTTTCAAGGCCCAGCCGGTACACAAACGTATCCAGGATATCCCCGCTTTCGTACACGATGGGCTTGCAGAGGTTGTAAAGCTGATCAAAGCCCGCGTTCAGGACGCGGCCCAGGGCCAGCACCATCATCAGCACCACCGTCATCCGGATCCCGGGCAGCGTCACGTGCCAGGCCTGCTGCCAGCGGTTGGCGCCGTCGATCTGCGCCGCCTCGTACAGCGTCACGTCGATGCCGGTGATGGCCGCCAGATAGACGATGGTCCCGTAGCCGAAGTTTTTCCACACATCGGTCACAATGATGGTGCCCCGGAAATAGCGGTTGTCCCCCAGGAAATAGATGGGTTTCCCGCCCAGCAGGGTGATCAGCTTGTTCACGATGCCGGCGCTCGGGGAAAGCAGGTCGATCAGGATGCCGCCGAAGATGATCCAGGAAAGGAAATGGGGAAAATAGATGATCGTCTGAATGGGCCGCTTGAGCTTGTTGCTGCTCAGCTCGTTGAGCATCAGGGCCACCGTAACCGGCACGAGCAGGTTCAGGATGATTTTGGCCCCGGCGATGATAAAGGTATTCCGGAGCACCGGCAGGAAA
>CAMJXZ010000125.1 GCA_946409855.1 uncultured Clostridia bacterium
GCCCGCCACGGGAAACCATTTGAGCCGGACGGCAAACACATACTGAAACAGGCTGCCGAATACGAAAGCGGGGACCGATACGCCCAGCACCGCGATGAAAATGACCATGTAATCCGGCCACTTCCCGCGCTTGACGGCGGCCAGAATGCCGAACAGCACCCCGAAAACAAGACCGATCGCGCAGGAAATCAGGCCCAGGGACGCGGAAATAGGGAACCCTTTCTCGATAAAGCTGTTGACGGAGCGGTTTTTGTATTTGAACGAGATGCCGAAATCGCCGTGCAGCAGGTTGTTCATATACGTCAGATACTGCTGGTGCAGCGGCTTGTCCAGCCCGTATTTCACCTCCATGTTGGCGCGGATCTCGGGAAGGATCATCTTCTCGTTGGCAAACGGGTCCCCCGGAATGGATTTCATCAGGATGAACGTCACCGTCAGAATGAACCACAGGGTGATGACTGCCAGCAGGAGGCGCTTCAAAAAATACTTCAGCATCGATGGCCCGTCCTATTTCAGATTTTCGGGGTTCAGTTGGAGCAGCTCTTCTTTGACAAACAGCCCGTCCCGGCGGATGATCTCCCCGTCGAACGCAATGGTGCCGCCGCCCCATTCCGGCGTCTGAATCAGCACCAGGTCCCAGTGGATCTGGGAACGGTTCCCGTTGTCGCAGCCCATCACGCAGTTGCCGGGCGTGAAATGCAGGCTGCCCATGATCTTTTCGTCAAACAGGGTCTCGTTCATGGGCCTGGTCACATAAGGGTTGACGCCCAGAGCGAATTCATCGATGTAGCGGGCGCCCTCGTCCGTGTCCAGAATATCGTTGAGGCGCTTGGAATTGTTGGCCTCGGCCCGGACGATTTTGCCGTTTTTAAATTCAAAGCGGATGTTTTCAAAGCAGAACCCGTCCACCATGGAGGGGGTATTGTAGGTGATGACGCCGTTCACGGAATCCCGGACCGGGGCGGAATATACCTCGCCGTCCGGGATGTTGGCGTTTCCGTCGCACTTGACGCCGCCGATGCCGCGGATGGAGAAGGTCAAATCCGTCCCGGGGGCGGTAATGCGCACCCTGTCGGTGCGGTCCATGAGGGCCTTGAGCGGGTCCATGGCCCGGGACATTTTTTCATAATCCAGGCAGCAGGCGCCGAAATAAAAATCCTCAAAATCCTGCGTATTCATTTTGGCCGCCTGCGCCATCGCCGGGGTGGGGTACCGCAGCACGACCCACCGGGTGGTCGGGACGCGCACTTCCATCAGAAGCTTCCGGTCATACAGGGAATTATACAGCTCCATTTTGCCGAAATCCACGCCGCTTTCCTCAAAGCTGTTGACCGGCAGCCGCACGCCGATATAGCAGTCCATGGCGAGCATGCGTTCCTCTTCCCATTTGTACATCAGGCGCAGCTGTTCTTCCGAGCAGCCCTTCTGGATTTCCCGGTCCAGCTCCGGGAATTTGATGCTCAGAAAGGGCAGCCCGCCCGCCTGATAGGTTGCCCGGATCAGTTCCATGGTAAACGCGGTATCGATTCCCCGGGTTTCGATCAGCACCTTTTCCCCGGGCTTTACCCCAAGGGAATGGCCGATCAGGTTTTGCGCCAGCTTTTTTACCCGCGTGTCGATCATGGTGATGTCCTTTCTTCTTCGTCCGCCGGAAGAAAACGGATGATTTCGCGTTTGTCGTCCATAAAACAGGTTTGGCCGCCCGTATAGGCGATGGTTTCCTCCAGGTACATATAGACCAGCTGATTGTCCCATTCCGGCACGGGCTGGGCGATATTCAGCTCCAGCGCGTAGCAGGTGTCCTCATGCAGGACCAGTTCGCCGTGCCCGGGCACAAAGCCCTGGTTGTCGTACATGCCCACGCAGGGGCCGGCGCTGTGGCCGAAGGTGCCGATCGGGTGGCAGTAGATCATCGCCCGGATGCCTTCCTGCCCCGCCTGCTCCATGGCGGAGGCGAAAATCTCATTGCCCGTCCGGCCGGACCGGTAATGGCTCCGGACGATGTCCTGGAACCGGTTGCCCGTTTTGAAGGCGGCCCGGATCCCTTCCGGGATCCCGCGCTCCCCTTTGCGGCCGATGTACACCAGTCGCTGCGTATCCGTATGCAGCCCCAGGCAGACCAGCCCCACATCGCAGTGCACGATATCGCCTTCCTCGATGACCGCGCCGCTCATCCGGGTATCCCCGCTGCCCCTGCGCTGCAGGTCGACATCCGGAGAAAACCAGAACGGCAGACCCAGATCATTCACCCGCTGCATGATTTCCCATTCCACATCGGCAGTCGTGGTGACGCCGGGCCGGATCACGCTTTTGCTGAATACTTCATCCACGATGTCCATCATCATCCGGTAGACGGCGGGATACAGCGAAAGCTCGCGGGGGGTGCGCGTCTCGATCCACCGGACGGCGAGCGCCTCCGCGCTGACGAGCGGCACGCTCCCGCACAGGGCCAGCTGCAGATGATCATACAGGTTCTTGCTCAGACCGTCCGCCATGGCGCACTCGTTGGAGATATTGACGTGCACCTTGGCGGGCTTTTTTCCGGCGATCAGGTGATTCAGGGCTTCGAATACGTCGTCCTTTCGGTTCATCGCCTGCCGGTAAAACCCGTCCAGCCGGGGATTGGGCCGCGAAACATTCAGCGCCTCGTATGTGCCGTCCCTGTCCAGGCAGAAGACCAGGCAGGTGGTGCGGCTGGCGTTTTTGACCAGAGAAGGGACCAGCGTTTTGAAGAGAGGATCCTCATTGTATTCCCTGGAGATCACCACCCACATTTCCACCCCGCATTCCTTCATCAGGCGGGGCATCAGGCTGTGAATGCGCTCTTTCAGGATTTCATCAAACAGGGCATATTGTTCCCGGACGGTCCACATGATGCGGCACTTCCTTTTTCAGCGGATATGTTCAGACGCCTTTGATTATACAATAGGATATCAGGCACCGCTGCATTTTTCTTGTCTTTTTTGTACAAAAAAGGGGACATTCGGCGGACGCCGGTGTCCTGCTGTTGACTTTTCCCGGACGCAATGATAGACTGCCCGTGGAAAGAGAGGTGCCGAAAATGCCTCAGGACGAATTCGTACTATATGATCTGCGGGTGGAAGTGGTGGATACCGGAAGGCCCATGGTATGCAGCCACCGCCCGGGGGATTATTTCCTGGTGGAAGGGGAGAATCTCGTTTTCCCTGAAACCGACCGGTTCTCCATGTACGCGCTTGCGGCGCTGCTGCCCCTGCTGCCGGCCAGACAGCGGCCGCTGCAGAAGAACGACTGGATGCTGTCCGACAGCCTGATCGCCTGCCCGGACCCGAACTGCGGCGCGTGTTTCCGCATCACGCGCACCAAAAAGCATATTTTCAGCCACGCGGCCTGCACCGCGGAAGCTGTTTGCGAAAGGGAGGATGACGCTTATGAAACAGGCGCAGCCTTATGAACTGGCCCCGGGGTATCATATCAACCGGGCGATCAACGGCTGCTGGCAGCTGTCTTTGGGCCACAGCCTGAACGGCCCGCTGGACCCTCAGGACGTGATGCGCGCTTTTCATCTGCTGGTGGAAAACGGTTTTACCACCTTTGACTGCGCCGATATCTATACCGGCGCGGAGGATTTTATCGGCCGGTTCGTTTCAGAGCTCAGGCAGGGAAAGGGAACCGTCTCCCCCGATGATATCCAGATCCATACCAAGTACGTGCCTGATATCAACCTGCTCAGGGACGTGGATTTCGCCTATACCGAAAGCATCATTGACCGGAGCCTCCGCCGGCTGAACCGGGACATCCTGGACCTGGTGCAGTTCCACTGGTGGGATTACGATGTGCCGGGCTGCCTGGACGTGGCGGGCTATCTGGTGAAACTCCGGGAGAAGGGCAAGATCCGGCACATCGGGGTCACCAATTTTGACACGCCGCACCTGAAGGAACTGGTGGACGCGGGCATACCGGTCATTTCCATCCAGTCCCAGTACTCGCTCTTTGACCGCCGTACCGAAAAAGCCATGCTGCCCTACTGCCGGGCGCACGGCATCAGCCAGCTGTGCTACGGCACGCTTTCGGGCGGCTTCCTGGCGGAGAGGTATATCGGCCGGACGGATTTTACGCCCGAAACCCGTTCCCAGGTCAAGTACATGCAGGTGATCGAGGATACCCTCGGCACGGACGGATACCAGCGGCTGCTGCAGCTGCTCAGGCAGATCGGGGACGCGCACGGGGTCAGCACTTCCAACGTGGCCACCAGATACATCCTGGACCAGCCCGGCGTGGGCGCGGCGATTATCGGTGTGCGCAACAGCCGGCATGTCGCGTCCAACGCGCAGCTGTTCACCTTTGACCTGACGGACGGGGAAAAGCAGGCCGTCGCCGCGCTGCTCCGGGAATACCCCGGCCTGCCCGGCGAGCCGTTCGCGCTGGAACGCACGGTAGGCTCCAAATACAGGATCATCATGCACATGAACGTCAACGAGGAAGAAAACTGATCATGACGCTGTCTCCCTGCCGGCAGCGCACGCCCATGAGGACTTGAAACGGGGGCCGTCCATTGAAATCGATTTACCGCAACGCGCTGGTATACGCCGGCGGAAAAACGCTTCGCCGGGCTTTCCTGGTGGAAAACGGGGTTTTTACGGCGGTCGGGCCGGAGGAGGAGGTTCTCCGGCTCGCCGGTCCTGACGCGGCCGATGTCGATCTCCATGGGCGCTTTGTCTGTCCCGGGTTCAACGATTCCCACATGCATCTGATCAGCCTGGGGCAGTTCCTGCAGACCGCCCGGCTGTCGCGCCATACGGACAGCCTTGCCGGCCTGATGGAATATCTGCGGCGATTCGCGTCGGAGCATCCTCCCCGTGCCGGCCGGTGGCTGCGGGGCCGCGGCTGGAACCAGGATTACTTTACGGATGTAAAGCGCATGCCAGACCGCCGCGATCTGGACGCGGTCTCCAAAGGCTTCCCGATCATGATCACGCGGGCCTGCGGTCATTGCTGCGTCGTCAATTCACGCGTGCTGGAAATCGCCGGCATCACCGGGCAGACGCCCTCTCCCCCGGGAGGCAGCATCGGCACGGAAAACGGGGAACCGGACGGAAGGCTTTATGACAACGCGATCGAGCTGCTCAACCCGTTTCTCCCTCTGCCGGATCAGAACGAGCTGAAGGACATGATCCGCCTGGCCTGCCAAACGCTCAACGCCTACGGCATCACCAGCGCCCAGAGCGATGATTATTCCCTGTTCCGCGCCGTCCCTTACGAAACGGTGAACGCCGCCTTCCGGGAACTGGCGGAAAGCGGGGAGTTGACCGTGCGGGTCTGTGAACAGGCCAATTTCCCCACGCTTGCGGAACTGAACCGTTTCCTCGAAGCGGGAAACCGCACCAGGGAAGGCGGCGACTTTTTCCGGATCGGCCCTGTCAAAATACTGGGAGACGGTTCGCTGGGCAGCCGCACCGCCCATCTGTCGCAGCCCTACGCGGACAGGCCGGATACCCGCGGCTTTTCCTTATTCAGCGCCGAAGAGATGAACGATATGATCCGCTGCGCGCATGCGCGCGGCATGCAGGTCGCCGTTCACGCCATCGGGGACGCCTGCCTGGACCGGGTCCTGGACGCCATCGAAGCGGCGCTGAAAAACCATCCCCGGCAGGACCACCGCCACGGCATCGTGCACTGCCAGATCACGCGGCCGGATCAGCTGGAGCGGATCAGCCGGCTGAAGCTGCATGTTTATGCGCAGTCGATTTTCCTGGATTACGACAATCATATCGTTGAAAGCCGGGTAGGCCCGGAACGCGCGAAGACCAGCTATCGCTGGAAAACACTGATGAACCTCGGCGTCCCGGTCTCCAACGGGTCCGACAGTCCGGTCGAACTGCCGGACGTCATGCGCGGCATAGAATGCGCGGTGACCCGCACTTCCCTGGACGGCACCGGCCCGTATTTGCCGGAGGAAGCCTTCAGCGTGGAGGAAGCGCTGGACAGTTTTACGGTTCTGGGCGCGTCCGCCAGCTTTGAAGAACAGAAAAAAGGCCGCATTGCCCCGGGCTTCCTGGCGGACTTTGCCGTGCTGGAGCGCAGCCCGTTTGACACGCCGCCCCGGGATCTTCACACGATCGCTGTCCTTTCCTGCTATCTGGGCGGACGATGTGTGTACCGCAGGCCTGCCCGGGACGAACAGGCATAAAACATCGATTCGCCGTACAGAAAGCCCCAGGTCCGGATTCCGCCGGGAAACCGCGGTTCAGCCGGACCCGGGGCTTATTGCTCCCCCAACAAATTCTTGAATCATCTGCAGCGTCATAAGGGGCGATATACTGCGTCATGAAAGCTTGCCGTACCTACGGGTACGCCTGCGCTTTCATTCCTTGTCTCTCACCCCTTCTGCCGCAGTATCCAGCTTCAAGAATTCATTGGTGGAGCAATATATTGATTTGTACTGATTTACACCTGATCCCTGCGCATCCATGGATGCCTTTCACGCCGTTTCCGCGTCTTCCCGGGCCTCCCGGGGGCTGTGAAAAGGAATGATTCGGCTCTTATCATGTTTCATCCGCCGCCCGTCATAAAAAAAATCATGTCTCCGCTGCCACCTCCCGGGATGTTCCGTATCAACTTCAGGAAGCGCAAAGCGCCTCCGGTCAAAAAGCAAAAAACAAATCAGTAAGAAAAATTTATTGGAGGATTTTTAAAATGAGCACTGTGAACACTGAAACTTCCGTGAAGAACGGTCATCCTGTTACCGGCATCGTACTGGGTATTGCGGGGATTGTGGTTGCGCTTCTGACGACGCTCCTGTTCGGCGTGATTGCCGGCGCCGTCGCCGGAGCCCTCGGTCTGGGCGCCCTGCTGCTGGGCATCAGCGCCCGCAAGGGCGGCAGGCGCGGCATCGGCGCCATCGTCGCCGGCGCGCTGGCCCTCGTTCTCGCCGTCACCATGACCTTCGCTTCCGTGGGCACCATGAAGAAGCTCAAGGATACCGCCGCCGCCTCCGGCGTCGCCCCGACCTTTGCCAGATATATGGACAACCCCTACATGGGCCTTTCCTCTGCCCTGATCAAAGCGGTCAACGACAACACCAGCAAGGACGCCGTCAAGACCCTGCAGAACGAGCTGGACGCGCTGAACACCTACATGGCGAACAATGAAAAGCCCGCCGCGGAAGCTGTTCCCGGCGCCGCCTGAAAAGGACTTTATTGCATTACTCCCTGCCCGCCCGGGCAGGGATTTTTCTTTGCCCGTCCAGTACGCCCGCCGCCCTGTTCCGCCGGGCGCGACCCCTCCCCGCAGGCAGGCATATGCCTGCAGGCAAAAAACGCGCTTCCGCCATCCGGATGGATGGTGAAAGCGCGCCTGATCCATGGTTCAGCCGGATCCGTATTTCCTTATGCGTTCCCGGCCGGAGACATCTCCTTCATTCTTCTGTAAAGCTTCACGGCAATGAATACGGTCACGGCAGTCCATGCCGCGTCCCAGACCTCGACCGTCCACAGCGGCGCCGCGCCTTTCTGGTACAGCGCGGCGAACGTGTCCGCCAGCATATGCAGGAGGATCGCCAGCGGCAGACAGCCCTTCTTCCCATGGCGGACGCCGTAAAAGACGATTACTGTCAGACCGATGTGCATGAGCATCGCGATCAGACGCTCCACAACGTTCAGCGCCATCATCGCGTAATCAAACCCGGCCGCCGCCTGCACCGACGGGAGGGCCGCCGCGGCGGTTTCCTCCGTGATGTTCAGCGCGCGGAGCGCGTCTTCCGTATTTCCCCGGGAAAACAGCACAGCAATGGCCAGGTAGGTGATCATCAGGGGCAGAAGGACCGCCAGGATCTCGATGCCGCCGTGGCCGATCCCGTACATGACGGCGTTTTCCGGCGTGCGGTTCTTTTTCATGATATATTTGAACACGATATACCGCCCGCACTCTTCAAAGACGCCCGCCATAAGGACCCCGTACAGGACAAAGGCGGCGGTATTCCCGTTGATAAACCGGGATACGGGGTTATCCGCGACGATGCAGAAATAATGTACGCCCAGTTCCAGCACGCGGGCGGAGACCAGAAAACCGACGATGCCCGCGGCGAGATAGCCGAGCCTGGTCTGATCCTTATGCTTCCTGCGCCAGCAGACGAAGAAAAGGACGGGGATCGCCGCCATCAGGATCACCGTGATGATCAGGGCCGGAACGGCGCTCCGGCCGACGGTGATGTTTTCAAATTCCTTCACTGGTCGTCCCCTCCCCAGATTTCCACGCAGAAGCCCTTGCGGCCGCATTTGGTGCAGGTCAGCTTGCGGGCCGTGGGGGTATGATTGGCCCAAAAGGCTTCCTTCATGGACGGCCTGAATACTTCATGGCATTCCGGGCAGATGTATTTCACGTGATGGAAGTAGTACCGGCTGACCAGGGTGCCCCAGACAGCGGCCACCGCCGCCCAGACGATGAACGGCCACCATATCCCTTTGACGATCCAGAAAATGACGGCGAACACCTGCAGCGCCGTGACCGGGAGCCCGGTCAGGATCATCATCCAGCGCATTTTTTTCAGTTTCTTTTTGCTTTCCATAAATACGGCTATGTCACCGATGGATTCGAGAGAGAACGCCGTCTGGTTTTTCAGCCCGTTTTTCAGTTCCCGAAGCTTTTCCAGCTTTTCCTGCTTTTCGGAGATTTCATCCGTAAGGGTCTTCTCCTGCTGTTCGATCAGCAGAGAGATCACCTTCTCCGGATGCTCTTCCTGCAGGATCTGGGCGATGGCGTCAATCGGAAGATCCAGCTCCCGCAGAAAGCAGATGACCTTCATGCGTTTCACGTCGTCCTCCGAGTAGAGCCGCCGCCCGCCC
>CAMJXZ010000126.1 GCA_946409855.1 uncultured Clostridia bacterium
CCAGCACGAAGCCGGTGTGCGCGCCGTTGAGGATGCGGACCTTGCGCTTCTTGTAAGGGGTGACGTCGGGCACGACGTGCACCGGCAGGCCCGCCGCCTTGAAGGGCAGCCGGTCTTCCAGGCCTTCGGGACCCTCGATGACCCAGACGCCGAAGACCTCGCCCACGTCGGTCAGCGGGTCTTCGTAGCCGTTCATTTCGTTCAGGCGCTTAACCTCTTCCGCGTCGCGGATGCGGCCGGGAACGATGCGGTCCACCAGGGTGGAGCAGAAGATGTTTTCCTCGTTGACCCAGCGGCGGAAATCATCCGGCAGCTTCCAGTCGTCGATGTACTGGTTGACGCACTTGAGGAGTTCCTTGCCGTTGTTGTCGATCAGCTCGCAGGAAAGGACCGCGACGCCCTTCAGCCCGGCGGTGAAGCGCTCGTACAGCACCCGGGTCAGCTTGGCCGGGAAGCTGACGGGCGGCACCTGGTCAAAGGCGCTCTCGTCATCGTGGACGATGCCGGCTTCCGTGGTGTTGGAGACGATGGTTTCCAGGTCGGCCGAACGGGCCAGGGCCAGCACCTGATCCCAGTCCTGATAGGGGTTGATGCAGCGGCTGACGCTGGAAATGACGCGCTTGGCGTCCACCTTTTCGCCCTTTTCGCTGCCGCGCAGGTAGAGGGTGTACAGGCCTTCCTGCCGGTTGATCAGCTCGGTCAGGCCCTGGGCGATGGGCTGCACCAGGACGATCTTGCCGTTGTATCCAACTTTTTCATTGGCGACATCGTAGAAGTAATCCACAAAAGCGCGCAGGAAGTTGCCCTCCCCGAACTGCATCACCTTTTCAGGCGCGTTCTCCAGCACGTATCCATCATATCCGGACTGTTTCAGAACCTCGTAATTAAGCTGGGCCATTTGAACCATCCTCCTTTATCGCGGCACCGGAAAAAACCCGCTGTCTTTCTTTTTAAGTATACAACAGACGTTTGTCCTTGTCAACAGCCTTTTCACCGGATCGGCCATCCCGCGCAAGCCCGTTCACAGGGCCCGTTTCCGTTCCGTCCTCCCGCAAACCCCCCTCTGCCGCGCGGGAAATAAACATCCGGGCCGCCGCCGTCCCGCCCGCCCGCGGGGCCGGCGCTGCCCGGACGCGCCGGTCTGCAAAAATCTGTTGACAAATGTTGTATACATCAGTACAATAGAAAGCGAATCATCCGACGGAGGAATTGAAGATCATGTCCGAATTGGACCGTTCTGTCCCAAAAAGTTTGAAACAGGCCGCCTATGAAACGCTCAAGCAGAAGATCATTTCCTGTGAGATCCTTCCGGGAACGCTGCTGACGGAGGACGGGCTGTGCGAGGCGCTGAACGCCAGCCGCACCCCGGTGCGGGACGCCGTCGGCCGGCTGGAGCAGGAGCGCCTTGTTTCCATCCGGCCCAAGAAGGGGATCTACGTCAACCGCGTATCCATGAACAACATCCAGGAGCTGTTCGAGATCCGGCTGATGTTCGGACCGTACGTCGTCCGCAGCTTCGGCAACCGGATCCGCGACGAGGAATACACCCGCTTCATCCAGAAATTCAACCGCACCGACCTGACCCGGGAGGAGCTGTTCGCACTGGACAGCGCCTTCCATCAGCTGTTTGTGGACGCCAGCCGCAACCGCTACATCCAGTGCGTGTACGACATGATCAAGGACCAGGTCGTCCGCTGCCGGATCCTGGCCACCGCCAGCGACCGGCTGAACACGACCCAGGACGAGCACCGCGAAATCGCCCAGTACTGCCTGCAGGGGAACTGGGACGCCGCCGCGGAGGCCATGCGGAACCATATCAGCAATTCCAAGCTCGCCCTCATCCAGTACGTGATGGACGGCAACCGCAGCGCGCGCAACGTCTTTATGGCGGAGGACGAAGGATAGAGCCTGGCGGGCCGCCCGGGCGCCGGACGGCCTTCAGCAGTAAATGATTCCCGCTCTTCGGAAAAAAATCCGTCCCGGACGATCCTTCATTCCGGCCTGATCCGGCAATCACAAAGGTCTGAACACCGCGGCACCCGTCGGCGCCGGGAGATATTGCCGTTTCTATTTTTCTCAGGAACCGCTGCCACCCTGCCCGGCGGTCCGTATCAATAAGTGTCCAGGGCAAAACGCCCGGACAGAAAAAAAGAATGAACGCCTATCAGGCAGGAGAATAAGAAAATGAAAAACAACGAACTCAAACTGAACGAAATGGAACAGATCAGCGGCGGCAACTTCATCGACGATGTGAAGGACGTTCTGAAGAAGATCTTCCCGACCCCCCTTGAGCCCACGAAACCGGTCGTCCCGATCATCCCGGAACCCTTGATCGCCAGAGGCAAATGCTGATCCGCACAAAAACGATTCCCGGGAGGGCTGCGAAAAGCAGCTCTCCTTTTTTGCGTCCGGGCATAACCAGGAGCGGATCGGAAAGCCTTTGAAAAAGCTGTAAAAATGCGATGATCCGGAGGGGTTCTGAGGCAGAACAGCCTGGATGGGGGCCAAGTGTCCTGCCGTTGAACGACACCCCTATGCTGGTGCGCCATCAGGGATTCGGACCCTGATCCTGCTGGGTAAGAGCCAGTGATTCTACCAGTTGAACTAATGACGCATGTTTCCGGCGGAAGCTGGGGGATCTGTCCCGCCGGGGTTGGAAGCATCCGCTTCCGGGATCTGTTTCTGGCTCCCCAGACAGGATTCGAACCCGTAACACGCCGGTTAACAGCCGGGCGCTCTGCCGTTGGAGCTACTGGGGAATGATGACGCGTCCTTTGGGACGCTGGCAGGGGCGGTAAGATTTAAACTCACATTGCCGGGGTTGTTCCCAGCGTCCTGTCATTGAACGACACCCCTATGCTGGTGCGCCATCAGGGATTCGGACCCTGATCCTGCTGGGTAAGAGCCAGTGATTCTACCAGTTGAACTAATGACGCATGTTTCCGGCGGAAGCTGGGGGATCTGTCCCGCCGGGGTTGGAAGCATCCGCTTCCGGGATCTGTTTCTGGCTCCCCAGACAGGATTCGAACCCGTAACACGCCGGTTAACAGCCGGGCGCTCTGCCGTTGGAGCTACTGGGGAATGATGACGCGTCCTTTGGGACGCTGGCAGGGGCGGTAAGATTTAAACTCACATTGCCGGGGTTGTTCCCAGCGTCCTGTCATTGAACGACACCCCTATGCTGGTGCGCCATCAGGGATTCGGACCCTGATCCTGCTGGGTAAGAGCCAGTGATTCTACCAGTTGAACTAATGACGCATGTTTCCGGCGGAAGCGGGGGGGATCCGTCCCGCCGGGTTTGGAAGCATCCGCTTCCGGAATCCATGGTCTGGTGACCCATCGGGGACTCGAACCCCGGATATCATGATTAAAAGTCATGTGCTTTACCAGCTTAGCTAATGGATCACTTGGTTGCTTCCGGCCCAGAATTTCGGAGGGTTCGAATCCCTGCTCCAACGATTCGTAGGGCCGACTGGCGGAGAAGCAGGGATTCGAACCCTGGCTGCCTTGGATGACACTGCTCCTTTAGCAAAGGAGTCTCTTGGACCGCTTGAGTACTTCTCCGTTTGGGAGGTCCGGAGGTCTTTCTCCTGACCACGGCCTTACTTTACCACATCCTTTTTGCCGCTTCACGGAAAAAAAGATGCGAGGAAAAACGATTTCAACGCCGTCCTTCCGCCACGGACGCCTCCTCCGTTCCGCGGCGGTTTTCTGACGCGAATATCCCGCGCGGCGCTGTCCGCGTCATCGCGGGAACCACTGACGGAAAAAGCATTGCCGCCGGATTGATCCCATGATATCATGATTTCAGCAAATCGCCCGGCAGGCCGGTGGAACCGGGAAACGCCGCCTGCCGCGCCAAACGAATCACCGCCCAACCGAACCATGGAAAGGAGACAAACCCCATGAAAAAGCTGCTAGCCGTTTTCCTGACCGCCGCCCTGGCCCTCACCTTCTTCCCCGCCGTGCTGGCCGAAGAAGCCCCCGCCGAGGACATCTCCCCCGAGGACGCCGAAATCATCGCCAGAATCGAAGACGAAGCGCTGGTGGGACAGGCCGCCTTCTTCCGTCAGATCATTCCCGGCCCGCTGACCCTCAAGCAGTCGTTCAACTTTGCCGCCTACGCCGGCTTCATCCTGCCGGATTTCGTCCGGGAATGGTCCCTGGGCGGGCCGGACCGCGACTACGCCACCCTGCCGGACCTGATGACCTTTGCCGACGGGACCCCCGTACGGCATACGCCGGAAGACCTGGCCAAACGGCAGGCGGAAATGCGGCAGCTGCTGCAGCAGAACATGTACGGCCCCATCCCCACGGAAGGCTTCACCGCCGAATGCGCCGTTCTGGAAGAGGGAACGGCCCTGGACGGCGCCGCGAACCGCAAACAGATCCGGATCACGGTGACGACCGAAAAAGGCAGTCTGCCCGTGAACCTGCTCCTGTACACCCCCGCTTCCGCCGAAAAGGCGCCGGTGTTCCTCTGCCTGAGCAGCGGCAACCATACGGTCCTTGCCGACGAAGCCATTCTGCCCGACGCCTCCCAGGACCCGGAAGATACGGCCTGGCAGGAAAACCGGGGTTCCTCCGCGGCTTCCTTCCAGATCGAAAAGGGGCTTGCCCGCGGGTACGGCTACGCTTTCATTTCGGTGAACGACGTGGCGCCGGATAACCTGGAAGCCTACGCGAGCAGGCTGGTTTCCCTTTTTGACGAGCCTGAGATGATGGCCATCAGCGCCTGGGTGTTCGGGCTGTCCCGGGCCATCGATTATCTGGTGACGGATCCCGCGGTGGACGCCGGCCGGATCGGCGTCTACGGCCATTCCCGCTACGGCAAGGCCGCCCTCTGGGCCGGCGCGAACGACGAGCGCATCAGCGTCGTGTTCACCCATCAGTCCGGCGGCGGCGGCGCGGCCCTCAACCGTCAGAACAACGCCGACAACATCCACGCCCTGACGAAAATGGAACCGTGGTGGTTCAATTCCGTGTACGCAAGCTACGCGGACAATCCGGACGGGCTGCCTGTGGACGCGCACTTCACCATCGCCTGCGTCGCGCCCCGGGCCGTCTACATGAGCAACGGGCTGCACGACATGTGGTCCGATCCCCAGGGGTCCCTCAACGCCCTGCTGTACGCGCGGCCCATGTACGAAGCGTACGGCGCGGAAGTCATCCCCGAAGCGTACGAGCTTGGCAAGGCGGAGCCCCAGGCGGACCAGAAGGTCTGGACCTCCGGCATGTCCATGCACGTTCTCCCCGAATTCCACACCGCCAGCGAAGCGGACTGGGATCTGTTCTTCGGCTATCGCGACCAGTATCAGAAATAATTTACACCCCCGGAATCCGTCAAACGGATTCCATGAACCCGCAGAGCCTGCCGCGGCGCGCCCAACGCCGCGGCAGGCTATTTTTCATAAAAAAAACCGGATGTTTCTTAAAAAAATTTCAAGGATTTTTTAAGGTTTCCGGCGTACTGTATATCCGGGTGTACCTATTTTTACCCATGCCCGAATATAATGCCTCAAGGAGCCAGCCATGTCTGAACCCGAGAAGAAACCGGCATCCCCGAAAATCACCGGGAAAAAGAAGCATAAAAAACGCCGCCGCCTGATCCTTTCGCTGCTGGCGGTCCTGATCCTGGCCGGCGCGGGGTGGATCCTGTACGGCCAGCTGAAAGCGCAGTACACCGTGGTATACCAGAGCTATACCGCGGGCCGCGGGTCAATCTCGAATTCCCTTTCCTTCAGCGGCACGATCCAGGCGATCAACAACGTTTCCTACACTTCCTCCTCCTCCACGACCATCCGGACCATCTATACGGCGGAAGGCGAAAAGGTCAAAAAGAACGACAAGCTCATCCGCCTGACCAGCGGCCAGGTCATCGAAGCGGAGTTCGACGGCACCGTCAACCAGCTCTACTTCGCGGAGGGGGACAAGGTCGCCGCCGGGGACATCCTGATCCAGATCGTGGATTTTGAGCACATGAAGGCCTCCATCCGGGTGGATGAATACGATATCTCCGACGTGCACGTGGGTACCCGGTGCAAGGTCACCACCACCGCCACCAGCGAAAGCTTCGACTGCAGCATCTCCTCCATCAATTACGTTTCCTCCTCCACCGGCAACGTCGCCTACTATACGGCCATCGCCTATGTGAACGCGGCGGGCGGCGTGTATCCCGGCATGCAGGTGACGGTCACCGTCCCCCAGGAGGAGGCGTCCAACGTGATTATCCTCAAGGCGGACGCCATCAGCTTCAGCCCCTCCAACCGGGCCTTTGTCTATACGCAGGATGAAAGCGGGCAGATGCGGCAGACACCCATCACCACCGGCGTCAGCAACGGCAATTACGTGGAGATCACCTCCGGCCTTTCGGACGGGGAGACCGTGTACGCCGTCGCCAAGAAAGAAGAGCAGAGCGGGCTCACCGGCCTGCTTTCCGGCCTGTTCGGCGGGCAGCAGATCCGGAACACCAATTACGGCGGCCAGAACCGGAACACCAACTTCGGCGGCGGCCAGAACCGGCCGGGCGGCGGAACCAACAACGGCGGAGGCACGGTCCGATGAGCGAGCCGACGTTCTTCCGGATGGAAAAAATCAATAAGATCTACCGGATGGGCGAACAGCAGGCCCACGTGCTGAACGACGTGAACCTGGTCCTTGAGGAAGGGGAATACCTGTCCGTCCTGGGGCCCTCAGGGAGCGGGAAATCCACGCTGATGAACATCATCGGCTGTCTGGACACCGCCACCAGCGGCACCTATATCCTCAACGGCCGGGAAATCGAAGACCTGAGCGAAGAAGAGCTGGCCCGGATCCGGTCCCGGGAAATCGGCTTCATCTTTCAGAACTCGCAGCTGCTGCCCCGGCTGACGGCGCTGAAAAACGTGGAGCTGCCGCTGATCTACGCCGGCGTTCCGCCCAGGGAAAGAAAGAAACGGGCGCTGAGCCTGCTGGAAAAGGTGGGGCTCCTGGACTGGCAGGATCACTTCCCCAACCAGCTTTCGGGCGGGCAGCAGCAGCGGGTGGCCATCGCCCGGGCGCTGGTGGGCAACCCCTCCATCCTCCTGGCGGACGAACCCACCGGCGCGCTGGACCAGAAAACCGGCCGGCAGGTGATGAGCCTGTTTCAGGAGCTGAGCGGCGAGGGCAGGACCATCATCATGATCACCCACGATATGCACATCGCCGGATACGCCCGGCGGATCGTCCGGATCGTGGACGGGGTCCTGACGGAAGGGGGCAGCGGCGAAGATGCCTGAGCGGCTCAAAAAAACGCTGGTCATGCTCAAGGAATGCGTCGTGATGTCCCTGGACAACATCATGGGCAACCGGGTGCGGTCCTTCCTGACCATCCTGGGCATCCTGATCGGGGTCATGGCCGTCATCGCGCTGATCACCACCGTATCCGGCTTTTCCGGGTCGCTGTCGGATTCCTTCGTATTCATGGGCGCGGGCACCCTGTCCGTCAGCGTGACGGGCAGCGACCTCAAGACCGGCATGAACGCGGATGATTTGCGGACGCTGGAAGAGATGGACGAGGTGGACGGGATCATGCCCCGCGTCACCATGCGCTGCCGCGTCGCCCGCGGGGGCAAATACAAAAACAACGTGTCCGCGTCCGGCAACAGCATGTATTACTTCCTGCGGAACACCGAAGCCGTCAGCCGGGGGCGCATCCTCAATTACATCGACGAGGAGAACCGGTCCCGCGTCTGCCTGATCAGCTCCGCCCTGGTGGACGAGTTCTTCTACGGCGTGGACCCCATCGGGGAAACCATTTACCTGAACGCCCTGACCTTCCAGGTGGTGGGGCTGCTAAGCGCCAACACCACCGCCAGCGTGGCCGACATGATGAGCGGCAGCGTGGACATCATGATCCCCTACACCACGGCCCTCAAGCTGAACAACGAGAGCCTGGTGACCAATTTCACCGTGGCGCTGGCCGACGGCACGGCGTCGGAGACCGCCTCTTCCGCCCTGGAAGAAAAAATGGACGCCCTGTTCAGCTATGAGGAGGACTGCTTCACCATCACCAAGATGAGCAGCATCGAGGACACGATGAACTCGATCCTCTCCATGGTGAGCACCCTGCTGGCGGGCATCGCGTCCATCGCCCTGCTGGTCGGCGGCATCGGCATCATGAACATGATGCTCACCACCGTCACCGAGCGCACGATGGAGATCGGCCTCAAGAAGGCCCTCGGCGCGATCCCCTGGCAGATCCAGATCCAGTTCCTGATGGAAAGCTTCCTGCTGTCCATGATCGGGGGGCTGCTGGGCGTTGTGCTGGGGCTGGGCCTGTCGCTGGCCCTGAGCCGCGTCATGGGGACGGCTTTCCGGATCTCCTACGGCGCCATCGCGCTGGGCGTCGGCTTTTCCGCCGCCGTGGGCATTCTGTTCGGCTGGGCGCCCGCCCGGAAGGCCAGCCGCCTCAACCCGATCGACGCGCTTCGTTCCATGTAATTGGGGCTGCTGCGCAGCCCCAACGAAAGGGGGACACAACCGGGGCCTGCCGGCCCGTTCTTCGGTGAGAATGATCCACTGGATCATTCTCCGGGCCCTCAGAACCCCCTTTCGAGAACCCCCTAAGCGCCTTTGCCTGTCGCCCCCGCTGGATTCCAGGGCCTGCCAGCCCGTTCTCGCTGAAAACTACCCGGGGCTTACCAGCCCGTTGCTCGGTAAGAACAGGCCAC